>CAVJQK010000033.1:0-5315 GCA_963651795.1 Erysipelotrichaceae bacterium
ATCGTGAAATCTTCGCCGTACTCCACGAATTGCCATTCGCCGATATCATCCGGGAATGCCTCCACAGCTTTCACGCGCAGATCCGGGAACGAATTCACGACTTGGACTTTGATATCCGGGAAAGACGTCACCACTTTCACGCGCCCCGCCAGGCGGATGTCTTTGAAATATCCGTCCCGATTGACGGGCCCGGCGGCAGCGGCCGAGGAACAGAGAAACGCGCCCGCAAGCAGCAAAGCGGAAATCGCCAATATCTTTTTCATCACGCACCTCCTTATGGGAAACGGGAATCGGGTTTTGTTTCATTGTAGCATATGTCGGAGGCGGAAGGAACGGGAAGAGCAGGTAGAAGCCGTCTTCGGTGCCAAATTCTGTTTTATTCTCGGCCCTTTTGAGGGGGGGGGGGGGAATTTGATTATAGAAAATGAAAAATATCTTACCGTTTGTTTAATTCCGTGTTTTTCTTTGTACAGCTTTTCTTTTGCATTTTACTCATTCCTTCATTCTCATTGCGTATTGACAGGAATCTACGATGGCGGTATAATGAGACGTCTAAAATTACAAATTTCTCACATAGTGTTTAATTTTACCTTCCTAATTGAGAATAGATTTGAGAAAAGGAGATCGAGAATGAAGCATTTGGGAAAGAAGCTTTTGCTGGCCGGCGTGTTGGCGGGATTGGCTGCCACGGCGGCGGCGTCGAATCCGTTTACGGATGTGGATCGGGACAGCTGGGCGTATCAGAGTGTGTCGCAGCTGGCCGATGACGGTGTGGTGGTCGGATATCCGGACGGGTCTTTCAAAGGGGACAAGAATATCACGCGGTATGAACTCGCGCAGATTGTGGCGCGGCTTCGCGAGCGTGATGATTTGACGGAAGCGCAGCGGGCGGATGTTTCCAAACTTTCGAGTGAATATTCGGAAGAATTGAAAAATCTGGGCGTGCGTGTTTCGAATCTGGAGAAGAAAGCTTCGAATACCCAGGTGATTCTGGAAGCGCGTTTCCATTATATGCCGGTGTACAATAATGTATTTAATGGCGATAAAAAGGATGTATTCGGTGCGCGGATTCGTTTGAACACGGTGACGCGGGTGAATGAGCGGTTTACTCTTTACGGGCAGTTGCAGACGAAAATGTCGTTGGGCGGTACGGCGTATCATGACATGGATTATTATGATTTGTCGAATAAAAATTATTTGGATGATGATTCGGAAGATGGGAAACTGAAGGTTAATCGTCTTTTCATGACGTATCATTTCGGCGGTCGCGATGGGCATGATCGCGGTTACGGGCCGGCGCGTGATGTGATTGCAATCGGGATGTTCCCTTGCTCAATCGGGAATACGGGGTACACGTATGATGGGCAGATCAAAGGTGCGTCGGTGCAGTTCGGTGATGCACGCGAGGGTGGTCGGTTGACTCTTGCTTACGGGAATGCGACAAATATTAATTACAATTATACGGCGTCGATGATGAGAGGCATTCCGAATATGAGTGATGTCGTTGTGGATGCGATGAAAAGTGCCGGGAAAACGATTGATAAGCGGACGGCGATGGGTGTCTTGATGCAATCGCTTGGAAACAAATATAATGTCGCGACGGATACGTATTTCCCGAAGGATGATGTTCGCATGACCGAGGGAGAAGATGCGGATGTACCGGTTGCTTACGCCTCGTATGTGTACAAAAATCCGAATAAATATGAAATTCATTTGTATGGTATGAAAGCATGCGGTCCGGTTAATAATATTGCTAAAGCGTATGGTTTTGCGTTGTCGTATAACATTACGCCGAAATGGAGAATTCACGGCGAATTTGCGAAGAATTTGGTGAAACTTCCGCTGAATGACGAACGTCCGCATTCTTGGAACTACGGGATTTCGTACGGAAATGCGGATGTGCTGAAAGCGCATTCTTTCTCAGTTGGCGTCGATTATGTGTACAGTAAGGCGGGTACGTATTTCGGCGGTTCGTCTTCCGATGTGGCGGATCAATACATGGGACATGTGTATTCGAATTGGCACGGACAGCGTATGCCGGCGTATGTCGCTGACAAGATGGATGACGCGTTGAAAGTTGCGGCGGCGAAGATGCAGGGTGTGGATATGGAGATGCCGGATAAGAATTACGGCGGCGCGAAATTCTATCTCGCGAAGGTGCAATATGTCCCGGTGAAAGGTCTCATTCTTGAAGCGCAATACGGCTTCGGCGCCGAGGATATGGGCGGCCGCAGCATGGACAACATTTTCCGCATTCAGGCGACGATGTACTATAAATAAAACGGTTGATGCGTTGATGCGCGGATGCGTTGATGCGTCGCAGGATGCGCTGCGCGCATGTTCTTGTTGTAAGAGTGCATAGAAAAAGGATTCCCGTTTTTGGGAATCCTTTTTGCGTGCCACTTTTGGGGCGGAGACTGTCAGACGTAAGACAGTCAGACTTTTAATAGGTATCGCTTCGCGATGATTTATGTCTTAATCGCTCGCTACGCTCGCTTGCCGGCTTCGCCGGCATAAAAAATGCCGCGCAGCGTACCGATAAAAAGTCTTTAGTCTCATAGTCTTTCAGTCTTTTAGTCTTTCGGTCTTATCTTCTCACATATTTCAATCTTGCCAGAAGTCTTGTCGCCAGATCCAGGGAGATGTAGGAGTTTCCCCAGGCTTCGAAGAGGTAGAGGAGGGCGACGAGGGCGAGGGCGGCGGCGGTGACGAGGCCGGCGTCGGGCGCGGGATTTTCGACGAAGAGGCCCGCGATGCCGGTCCACAGGAATGACACGAAACGCGTGAAGCGCTCGATGACTTCGTTCAAAATTTGATCGGCACCCATGATGTAGATGGAAAAAGATATTTTATACGTCATGTAAATGAGAAACATGACGGACGTTTCCGTAATAATCCGCGCCTTGCCGCAGCCGCGATTCATCGCGTTTCCCATGACGCAGCCCAAAGATCCCGCGTAGAGGGCGGTGGTGAGGCCGATTTCCGGGCCGCCGATCATCGCGACGAGGCACACGACGGCGAATGAGGTGCCGAGCGCCCAGCGCAGGCCGTGGTAGCGGCAGATGATGGCGACGGGGACGGCGGCGGTCATCATGGTGACGGAGACGAGGACGGGGGCGAGGAGTTTGAGGAGGACGAGGATGGCGGCGATGCCGGCGGCGGCCGCGGCCTCGGTGAGCATTTTGGTTTGTCTGACGGATGAATTCATGTTTTATTTCCTTCGGAAACAGTGCAAAGTGCAAAGTGCAAAGTGCATAGGAAACTTGTGCGCTGCGCGGCATTTTGTAAAAGTGCAAAGTGCAAAGTGCATAGGAAACTTGTGCGCTGCGCGGCATTTTTTTATAAATCAGAACCACTCGCTGATCCAATTATTCCTTTTGGGGAATATAGTTGAAAGTTTGGTGAGGGTTTCTTGGTTTGTTTTCAGTTTTTCGAGGTGTTGTAATTCTTCGGGGGTGAGGGGGCCGAAGAGGAGTTGAGCGGCCGTTTCCGGGGTGAGGGTGAGATCGGGCGTTTCCGATATTTCCTCTTTTTCGCAAATAAGGCGCCCGGATTGCGTCGTGAGGCGGTAGGTGCCGTCGTTTTCCGGCAGCGTCTTGTCCGTGTACGCGAAGGTGAGGGCGGCGTCCGTTTCCGCGCGAAGGCCGGTGAACGCGGCGGCGGGATCCGTCACGCGCGCCATCATGAAGGGAAACGTGCGATTTCGGATATAGGTGTGCTCGGCGCCGTCGGGCCAATCGTAGAAACTTTTGTCGTCCGTCGGTTCATACCAGCGGCAGCGCGCAGCGCGCTCGGCCATGGCGGCGTAAACGGCGCGGCGGCCGGCCTCGCACGTGTACGCGATTTCGGAGGCGGTGAAAAGATTGTCGTCCGTGCTGCCGAAAATGTATCCCGCGGGCCGGCCCTTTGCATAGACGAGGATGACGCTTCCGCAGGCCGCGGTGCTCTCGATGAGCCGCGCCCAATCGTCCTCGCCGCGGAGCGTGTATCCGTTTCTGCCGGCCGTGAAAATTTCGTAAATCTCGGCGAGAAGTTTCCAATCTTTTGAGGAAACGGAAACGGTGCGCTCGGGCGCCTCCGTTAGTTTCAAAAGGTTCTCGGCATCCGCTTCGCGCTCCCATTGGAAGGCGTAAAAGGCAAATCCGAGCGGGCGGTAGAAATCGGCGGCGCTGGGCATCAGAATGGAAACGGGGCGCCCGCCGCGGCGCGAAAGTCGAAAGGATTCGCAAAGGAGCGCGCGTGCCAGGCCCCGACGCCGTTTTTCGGGATGCGTCGTGACGCCGACGATGTAATCGGCCGCCGTTTCCTTTCCGCGAATGGAGAGTGTGTGCGGATGCAAATGAAGCGCCGTCGCAATTTCGCCGCCGTCCTCGCCCAGAAGTACGCTCTCTGCCCGGAAGTGCGCGCCGAAGTACCAATCGAAAAAGGGATCGCCCGGCCGCTCGAAAGCCATCGCCCAAAGCGAAGAAATGCTATGGGCGTCGGAAGGAGAGGCGAGGCGGAAATGAAGCATGGGGATGAGCTCCTTATGAGACTGTGAGACTGTGAGACGGGGAGACTGTCAGACTGTGAGATTGTGAGACGGGCCCACGTTCGAAGTTTACGAGCGAAGACACAAACAGCAGAGATTCCGGATCAAGTCCGGAATGACGGAATAAGGGAAGTGTTTCATCGGAGCGTTAAGCTTCTCGATGACTCGCCCAAAGCTTTGTCGTCATCCTGAACTTGTTTCAGGATCTTTGCTGGCTGAATACTCGCTGCCGAACTTCGGGCATGGGTGGTTTTAAAATTTTCGCACTTTATTTATCATTATAATGCAAAACGCAAATTTTGCGCGAAGCGCAATAAAAAAGATGTCGCCGAAGGCGACACCTCTTAAAAGTCTGACAGTCTGACAGTCTGACAGTCTTTCTGTCTCACTTCGTCGTCATGACGGGGCAGGGGGCTTTTTGGATGACGGCGGCGGAGACGCTTCCCATGAGAAGGCCTTTTACCGCTCCGAGGCCGCGGCTGCCGAGGACGATGAGATCGGCTTGATTTGTTTCCGCCTGTTCCAAAATCACATGGGCGGGATGGCCGGGGATGACGGCGGTTTCGACGGGAATGTCGGCCGGGACGCGGCGGGCGGCTTCGGCGAGGAGCTTGTATCCCGTTTCCAAAATCGTTTCCGGAATGTAACCGCTCATGGTGACGCGGTCGAGGCCGGACATATTGGCATTGAGGTCGACGGCGTAGAGAAGTGTGAGGCGCGCGCCGAATTTTTCGGCGATGGCGACGGCGAGCGCGAGCGCCTTCCGCGCCTCCTCGGATCCGTC
>CAVJQK010000033.1:5398-9870 GCA_963651795.1 Erysipelotrichaceae bacterium
CGCATCAACGCATCAACGCATCAACTGTTTCCTATCATGCTCAAATCGCAAGCAAAATATCACGAGGATCGCAAGGGAGTAGAGCAGGAAGGCGGCGGTTTCGTGGGTGATGTCCGTGAGGCCGGCGCCGCGTTGGAGGATGTCGCGCGTGAAATGATATTGCCAGGTGAGCGGGAAAAGATGGGAAAATTGAATCGCCCAGGCGGAGAGATGAGAAATCGGGCTCGTGACGCCGCCCAGAATGAATCCGCCGGGAATAAATAAAATCATGCGGCTCGACGCCACGCCGGGATTGGCCGCGTTCCAGCCGAAGAGGAGCGAGAGCATCCCGATATCGAAATTGAGGAGAATTTGGAAACAGAGGAAAAGGAGAAAGTTTCCGGCGATGATCATATCGCCCCAGTAACGCAAAATGACGAGCCCGAGCATGAGCGCGGTGAGAAGGCAGCCCATGTACGGGATGAGGCGCGCGAGGAGATGAAACGGATTTCCGGCGCGCAGCGTTTCCTCCCATTGGTGCGTGAGCCGGAGCCGCGGCACCATGCCGATGGTCGCGAAGGTGAAGAACATGGCGGAGAAGAAAAAGAGGAAACCTTGGGTCGTCGCGTTCGATGAGGAGCCGACGGGGCTGAAAAGATTTCTGGAATTCAGCGTGATGGCGCCGGCGCCCTTGGGCGTATTTTGCGCATTTTCAATCCCGACGATTTCGTTCATCGCTTCGATGATGTCGGCGTCGAGGGCCGCGTTCGTTTTATCGCAATAGAGGCCGAGCGTGGGGGAGCCGCCGCTGTAGACGTCTTTTTCGAAATCGCGCGGCAGGCAGATGACGGCGTACGCGCGGTCTTCGTAGAAGAAACTTGCGGGATCGGCGGGTGTTTCCACAATGCCGACGACTTTCATGTATTCCGAGGCGTCGATTTTGTCGGCGAATTCGCGGCTGTAGCGCGTGTGGTCGAGGTCGATGACGACGACGGGAGAATCTTTCGCGAAGTTGTTTCCGAAAAGGATTGTGAAAAATACGGAAATAACGAGCGCGATCATGATGGAAACTTTTTCATAGGGCATGCCCATGCCGGAGAAAAGGGTGCGGATTTCATCTCTTAGGGAGTTCATCGGTTTCTACCTCGATGGTCATGCCGGGGATGACGTGTTCCGTTTTTTCGGTATAAATGCGAACTTGGAAGGCGGTGAGGTCGGCCTGGCCTTTTTCGCGGGTCATTTTGTAATCGGCAAATCCGGGCGCGCGGGCGATGAGGCGGACGGTGCCGGGGACTTTTGTCCCGCCGGCGACGGCGCGTCCGGTGACGGTATCGCCTTCGGTGAGGCCGCCGAGATCGTCTTCGGAGAGGTAAATGTCGTAGTAGCAGCGATCGCTTTCGAGCAGAATGACGGGGGTATTGGGGGAAATCATTTCACCGGTCTTCGCGAGGACGGAGAGAATTTTTCCGTCTTCCGGCGCCGTCAGGATGAGACGGTTTTTGCTCACTTGGAGTTCTTTCAGCGTGACTTCGAGCTGGCGTTTCTGCTGGCGGAGCGATTCGAGGGAATGTTCCTGGTTTCGTACTTCCTGCCGCGCATTTTCGATGGAGGGGAGCAGAAGGGATTCGGTGTCGCCGTTGTCGGGCGCGCCGCCCAAAAGTTTCCCCAAAAGTTCCCGCTGCATGGCCAGATTTGCGCGGGCCGTCTCGCGTGTCGTGCGCGCATTGTCCATTTCCTGGCGGCTGATGGCGCCGACTTCGAGGAGTTGGGCCATGCGGTCGTAATTCAATTGCTGAAACTCGTAGGTCGCACTCGCCGCGTCGACGGAAGCGCGCTGCTGATCGATGGCGCGGAATGTTTCCGTTTCCGATGTGTCGGCTTTATCGTAACCGATGCGAATCGAGCCTTCGGTGGCGGCGATCGTCGCTTCCATCTGCTTGATTTGCGCTTTCGTTTTTTCGATGGAAAGGTCGATATCCGTGCTGTCCAGCACCATGAGGATATCGCCTTTTTTCACGCGGTCGCCTTCTTTCACGGCTTCGCGGATGAGCCGGCCGCCGACGGAATCGAAGGATGTCTTCACCTGCTCGGCGGTCAGGATGCCGTCTTTGCGTTCTTTCGCGAGGATAAGTGCGTCGTTTCCCGTGTAGAGGAGCGCGAGGCAGCAAATGACGAAAAAGGTCAGCGCGATGACGCCGAAGCGGACGTGCTTCTGCTTGAAATCAATGCGGCGCGCGGCGGCCGGAAGATCGCGCACGGCGTGGATGTCGGGCATGTTCGGAAGTTTCATACATTCTCCATTTCAAAACTATGCACTGTGCACTTGTAAAAAAAGCCGCCATTCGTATTGCTACGAATGAACGGCTCTGTGACAAAGAGTGGGTCCATGACCGAGTATGGATTTTTCTCGTTTTTATTTTACGGATTTCGGAAACTTTGTCAAGGCGTCCGAAAGTTTTCGGAAACGGATTAACGGGCGCGATTTTTCGTTTCATAGATATAGGAATTTTATATTGACGGCATAAAATATATAATTTTCTCATTGACACATTCTTTCATTTCATGTATTATTTTAAGAATCTACTCTCGATTAGGGACGCGCTGATTAAATCGTTATCTGATTTTATCGGTGGGTCCCCGAAAAACCGTTTCCAAAAAATGTTTGAAATTTTTGACGGAAGAGAGGATTTGGAATTTTGTGAGGTGATTTCCATGAAGTCAAAGAGTCAGTTTGTCGCTATCGGCCTGATGCTCTTCGCCATGTTTTTCGGTGCGGGCAACTTGATTTTTCCGCCGTCTTTGGGACAGGCAGCCGGTACGAATGTCGTACCCGCGTCGCTCGGTTTCATTGTCACGGGCTGCGGATTTCCTCTATTGGCCGTCGTAGCGGTATGCTACTCGGGCAAAGGCTTCCAGGAAATTTCTTCCCGCGTATCCGGTTGGTACGGGATTTTCCTCGTCTGCGCGGTGTCGCTCACGATCGGACCGTTCTTCGCCATTCCGCGTACTTGCTCCACGGCGTTTGAAATGGCGTTCGCGCCGATTCTCGGCGAAGATGCCGGCATGATGCCGCTTCTCATTTTCTCCGTCGTTTACTTTGCCATCAGTTTCATCCTCGCCGTCAAGCCGTCGAAGCTCGTCGATTCCATCGGCCGCGTATTGACGCCGGGCATTTTGATTCTGCTCGCCGCCCTTTTTGTCGTGTATCTCGCAGCGCCTTTCGGATCCTGGCAGGCGCCGGCGGAAACTTACGCGCTTCCGGGTGAAGCTTTTGCGGCCGGCATTCTCGAAGGTTACAACACGATGGACTGCCTGGCGGGGCTCCTCTTCGGGATTCTCGTCGTGAATGCGGTCCGCGATTTGGGCATTACGGATCAGAAAGAAATTGCAAAGGAAACTTTGCTTTCCGGTCTCGTGGCCTGCGGATGCATGGCGATTATTTATCTGCTTCTTTCTTTCATCGGTGCGTCTTCCGTCCAGCCGCTCGGGAAACTGCCGAACGGCGCGGCCGTTCTCGTCGCCACGATGGATTATTATTTCGGTGATATCGGCGGGCTGCTCTTGGGCATCCTCGGACTTCTCGCGTGCATGACGACGGCTATCGGCCTCATCGCCGCGATTGCGGAAATTTTCAATAAGATGTTCCCGTCCGTTTCCTATCATGCATTCGCCGTAGGATTTACGCTCTTCTCCATGGGCGTTGCGAATTTCGGCCTCGCCACGATTATCAAAGCGGCGATTCCGGTACTCGTCTTCGTCTATCCGCTCACTGCGGCGCTCATCATTCTGACGTTCTTGAATGATAAATTCGACGGAGATCCGATCGTCCATCGCATCGCGACGGCGTTCACTTTCATCCCGGCAGTCTGCGACGGCCTCTCCGTGGCGGGCATGCTTCCCGAAGGAATCAAAGGCGTCATGGTCATGGTCCCGCTCGCACAATACGGCCTCTCCTGGCTCCCGATTTTCCTCGTAGGTCTCGCTCTCGGATGGGGCATTCATGCAATGAAAAAGAATTGAGAAACGTAACGAAACAAAGCCTCCGGTGTCACCGGGGGCTTTTGATTTTTGGGGGAAAAGGGTTGATGCGCCATGCGTTGATGCGTTGATGCGCTTCAGGTGTCGCTTCGCGACGATTTCTGTTTTATGCCGGCGGAGCCGGCGAGCAAGCGAGCGAAGCGAGCGATTATAACAAATATGCGCGCAGCGCATCCTGCGACGCATCAACGCTTCTCGCATCAACGCATCAACACTTTATTCCCATGCCGAGCACAAAAAAAGCCGCGACAGCGGCTTTGGCACTCAGGATACACTCGAAAATCCCAGATTTTTTTCTATTTTTCGGAAAATGCGGAAGAGCTGCTTTTTTTCCTCTTCCGTGATACCGTCGTAGAACTGTTTTTCGCGGGCGAGGAATTTTTCGCGGCAGGCCTTTCCGATTTCGATGGCATGCTCCGTGAGCGTGAGACTGTATTTGCGGCCGTCTTCCGGGA
>CAVJQK010000034.1:0-9857 GCA_963651795.1 Erysipelotrichaceae bacterium
GGGAATAAGCCATGGCTGATACCCTGATCCCGCTGCACGTGGAAGTCATCACACCCGACGGCGCCATTTACACCGAAGACGGTGTGAAAATGGTTGTCGGACGCGCGACAGACGGCGAATTCGCCATCATGAAAAACCACCTGCCGCTCGCTGCGGCGTTGGAAATCGCACCCGTCCGTATCGTCGGCGAAAGCGGCGAGAAAAAAATCGCAGTCTTCGGCGGCTTCCTCGAAGTCAAAGACAACTGCGTCAATATCATCGCTCCGCTGGCAGAACTGGCGGAAACCATTGATGTCGCCCGTGCCCAAGCGGCCAAACAACGTGCAGAACAAAGACTCGCGAATAAGACGGCCGACCTTGACGTCGAAAGAGCGCAATCCGCACTCCGCCGCGCCATCGTCCGTCTCAAAATCGCAGGACAAATCTGAGACACAGACACAAAAAACTCCCGAGAGAGAAAACTCCCGGGAGTTTTTGATTGCATAAAATGTGCGGCGCAGCCGCCACAAGCTAAGCCTTCTTCGGGAAGAGGGTGGCCCCGAAGGAGCCGGGTGATGGATTGCACTATGTGAGGAAAAAGCGAAGAAGCGCTTATAACTCAGAATGCCGGAATCAGCGCGCCCTTGCACGTATCATTGATGAACTTTTTCACCGGTTCGGACTGGAAAATCTTGACGAACTTCACATACGCCGGATTATCCTTATCCGCTTTACGCGCCGCGATGATATTCACATACGGGCTCGTATCGTCTTCGACCGCGAGCGCTTTGGTGTAATCGAGACCCGCTGCCGACGCGTAACCCGAATTGATGACCGAGCAAGCCGTATCATCCAAAGAACGCGGCAGCTGCGGTGCTTCCAATTCGATAATATTCAGATTTTTCGGATTCGCCACGATATCCTGCGGCGTTGCCTTCGTGATGACAATGCCTTCCTTTAAAGTAATCAGACCCGCCTTCTGGAGGAGCAAAAGCGCGCGCCCGCCGTTCGACGGATCATTCGGAATCGCGACCGTATCGCCTTCCTTTACCTCCGAGATACTCGTGATTTTATTCGAGAATACACGGAGCGGCGCCAGATACGTATTTCCGATCGGGACAAGCTCCGTCCCACTCTTTTCATTGAAAGCCGTGAGGAACGGACCGTGCTGCATCGCGTTGAGATCGATATCCCCCGAAGCCAGCGCCTGATCCGGCGTCACATAATCCGAGAATACCTTCACCTTGACGACGAGCCCCTGCTTTTCCGCTTCCTTCGCCACAAATTCGAGGACCGTTTCCGGATCCCCCGGGACCGTCCCGACGACGACCTCCTTCTTCTCCGCCGGCGCCGCCGGTTTCTTATCCCCGCCGCCGCAACCGGCAGCAAGACCTACGACCGCTGCCGCAAAAAGTGCCCCTACCAACAATTTCTTCAGTTTCATAATAAACGTCCTTTCTCTGGGTACTCTTCATCAAGGGCACGGGAAGGGAAATAAAAAAGTCCCTACCCGAAAGATAGGAAACCGCTGCAACTTACTCATCTTTCGAGAAATTCTCGCTGGATTTGGCACCTTTCGGAAACCGAAGGTTGCCGCGTCTTCAAAGGGCCAGTCCCTCCGACGCTCTTGATGAATCAATATGGAATTGACAAGATGATAGCATGAGAAAATGTTTTTGTCAAATCTTTTTTCTTTCGGCTCTTTTTGTGTGATTTTTTTGTTTCTCATTTCTCCTTCCCTCTTTCCTAATTTTCGCCTTTCCTCTATAATAGGAAATAGATTTTAAAGAGGTGGAAACGGATGTTTTTGATTGATACCTATGATGTGATCGTGATCGGCGCGGGGCATGCGGGGTGCGAGGCGGCGGTGGCTGCGGCGCGGCTGGGTTGCCGGACGCTTCTCACGACGATTTCTTTGGATAATGTGGCGATGATGCCGTGTAATCCGGCCATCGGCGGCCCGGGAAAGAGCCATCTGGTGCGGGAAATCGATGCATTGGGCGGCGTGATGGGCATTGCGGCCGATGCGACGGCGATTCAAATGAGGATGCTCAATATGGGCAAAGGCCCGGCGGTCTACTCGCTCCGCGCGCAGGCGGATAAGGGCGCTTACCATCGCTATATGAAGCAATTTGTGGAAAATACGGATAATCTCGATCTCAAGCAGGTCATGGTGACGGATCTCTATTTCGAGGACGGAAAAGTCTGCGGTATTATTTCCGAGCTGGGCGAGCTCTACCGCGCCCGTGCGATCATTCTCGCGACGGGGACGTACCTCGACAGCCGGATTATCATCGGCGAAAATATGTACAGCGGCGGGCCTTCGGGCATGCGGCCCTCCGTCGGTTTTTCCGAAAATTTGCGGAAACACGGTATCGAGATTCTCCGTTTCAAGACGGGGACGCCCTGCCGCGTCGATTTGCGCTCGCTTACGCCCGACCACATGCAGGTCGAAGAAGGCGATCCCGAGCATCATTCCTTCTCCTTCATGAGCGAGGACACGGACAGAAATCGGCGCACCTGTTTCCTCACCTATACGAATGAGGAAACGCACACCGTGATTCGCGATAATCTTTCGCGCGCGCCGATGTTTTCGGGAAAAATCACGGGCGTCGGGGCGCGCTATTGTCCTTCCATTGAGGATAAAATCGTCCGTTTCCCCGATAAGACGCGGCATCAGCTTTTCGTCGAGCCCGAGGGCACGGAGACGAATGAAATGTACGTGCAGGGCATGTCGACGTCCATGCCGATAGACGTCCAATACGCGTTTTTGCGCACAATTCCGGGGCTGGAACACGTGAAAATCATGCGCCCGGCGTATGCGATTGAGTACGATTTGGTCGATCCGCTGCAGCTTTTACCGACGCTCGAATTCAAGAAATATCCGGGTCTCTACTCGGCCGGCCAGTCAAACGGCACCTCCGGTTATGAAGAAGCGGCGGCGCAGGGACTCATGGCAGGAATCAATGCGGCGCTCAAAATCCGCGGCCGCGAGCCATTCATCTTGAAACGCCACGAAGCCTACATCGGGACGCTCATCGACGATTTGGTCACCAAAGGCACGAATGAGCCTTACCGCATGATGACGAGCCGGAGCGAATATCGCTTGATTCTCCGCCAGGACAATGCGGACCTGCGCCTTACGGAAAAAGGCCACGAAATCGGACTTGTGGATGAGACGCGCTATGCACGTTTCCTCGAAAGAAAGAAACGGTACGAAGCTGCGATGGATTACATTCACACGCAGCGATTCACGCCGACGGCGGATACGAATGCGCGCATGGTCGAAATGGGCACGGCGCCGCTGCAGACGGGGATCGGCGCGGATACGCTTTTGAAACGCCCGGAAGTATCGTATCGGGATATGAAGAAATATCTCGGCTGCCCCGATTTTTCGCCGGATGCCGAAGAAGAAATGGAAATCACGGTGAAATACGAGGGCTACATCACCCGCCAAGAAGACGCCGTCCGCCGCGCGGCCAAAATGGAAGTGCAAAAAATGCCGGCGGATATCGATTATCTGCACCTCGACGGTATTTCCATCGAAGCGCGCCAAAAGCTCGATAAAATTCGCCCGGTATCGCTCGGACAGGCTGCCCGCATTTCCGGCGTTTCCCCGGCCGATATCGCCGTACTCATGGTACACGTAAAAGGGAAGAAATGAGCGATGCGTTGATGCGTTGATGCGAGCGAGGTGTCGCCTTGCGGCGACAAATTATATACACACTGTTTCATAAAGAAAGGGAAATTTATGACGGTTTCGGATATTATCCAAAGCCTCGGACTTCCGGCCGATGAGGAGATTTGCCGGAAACTTGAGGTCTACCATGACACGATTCTCGATATGAATCGGTATATCAATCTCACCGGCATTCGGGACAAAGACGAAAGCCTTTCCAAAAACGTATACGATTCCCTCTCCGCCTACGATCCGGCGGCCTTTCCCGAAGGCGGGCGTTTGCTCGATTTGGGGACGGGCGCGGGATTTCCGGGTGCGCTTCTGGCGATTCTCCGCCCCGACATGCAAGTCGTCCTCATGGATTCCGTCCAAAAGAAACTCGGCTGCGTCGAAAAAGCGCTGGCCGCGGCGGGCGTCAAAAATGCGAGATGCGTCCACATGCGCGCCGAAGACGGCGGCCGGCGGCGGAAACTGCGTGAATCCTTCGATGTCGCCATCGCCCGCGCCGTGAAAAGCCTCCCCGTCATCTCCGAATGGGCGCTCCCCTTCGTGAAAACGGGCGGCATCTTCATCGCCATGAAAGGGCCCGGCGCCGAAGAAGAGCTGGCGACGGCCGAAAAAATTTTGGCCATGATGGAAACGAAATTGGAAACCCGCCGCGAAATCACCCTCCCCACCGGCGAGACCCGCATCAATCTCTATCTTAAAAAATCCGGTCCCGCTCCGAAAAACTTTCCTCGAAAAGTCGGCATAGCGGAAAAATCACCGATAGTGTGAAAAGGAAACAAAAAATTGAGCAGGAATATATTTCTTGCTCAATTTTTTGTTTGTTGGATTACATGTATTCAATTGCTTTTTGGAACGGCATCATTTTCGAATGAATCTCCAAACCAATGATCGGCATAGGCATTCAAAAATGATTCTATAACGTTGCAAAATATATTTTTTGGCACGCGAGCTCCACCGGATTTCGATAAGAATTCCACATTTCGCGCTACGTTTCTGTTATCCCATGATATTTCCACAAAATCTCCCACGAGTTGAAAATATACATCGGCTAAAATTGCTCCATGAGAGGCGACATGCCACCGATGTTTTATATTCCATGCATCAATTTTATCATAATATTCATCAAATAAGGCATCGTCATCAGAATCAAAATCGCGAGCCGTATCATCTTTTTGCGCGGCAAATTCACCGGCACAATCTATCGGATACGGATCTTCGGTCAATTGATTCAAAAAATTTCTGAGCCAGACGGCGAGTTCATCCAAATTCCAACGAGTTGTCAATGTTTCCCCGTTTTTTTCGTAAGCTAAAATATTGACTCCGTGAACAAACATGGAAATTTCCGTATCGCCGGATTCGTCGAAAAATTGATATTTCATATCAAAAAGCATTGATTCACCGTTTTGCGATTGTTTTTTATTTATCATTTCTTTCCCTTTCGTAATTTATTATATTGAGCTTTAGAGATTTTTCCTGCGTTTAGCATTTGTCGTAAGACGCTACTTGGAATATCGGGAGGTCCGAATATTTCATAAGCATGGTAACCATTATTTGAAGATCCGTCCGGCTGAAATTTTACTATTTTCCCATCGGAGGTAATATTATAAATTTGTTTGCCGTTATGATATCCTGTTTCTAATAAAAATTGGCCTTCTGCTTGTGAAATAATTGGATTTTCACTCCCCCAACCGGATTTTGCATCGTGCTTTGGGGAAGGAGTATATGTGGGAGTTTTTTGACTATTTAAGCTTTCTTCAATTGCATCAACTTGTGTCGGATAGAGTTGTTCCTCGAGGGATTTTTGTGGCGCGCCACCGGTTCCATGCCCCAGACCGCTATTACTTGAAGTGGTAAGCTAATATTGGACACAAAGGGGGTATTTTCCCCAAAGGAGATGTGTCATAATGAAAACAAACGAAATCCTTTTCCTGCAAAACAATCCAAATGCGAACGGAGGGCTTACCATGAAGTACAACAAAGAACAAAGATTGGAAATCGGTCGCCGGATATATTCCGGCGAACTGAGCCGGTACGAAGCGGCCGAAGAATACGGCATAAGCAGCGATACCGCCAGAAATTACATGCGGCTGTTTCGAGACGTTCACGGACTTCCCTCGAAACGTGGATCCGCCAAAAATTATGCGACTCTGGCACGGCAAGCCGTTGCGCAACGAAACGGCTTGGAACAACTGGAATCCATGGATAAAGAACAATTAATCCTCGAAATAATCATGGCTCGGATTCGAGAAGAACGACTAAAAAAAGGATACGAGGTGAAAGGAGATGGTACGGTAATTCGGTACGATACGAAGAATACGAAATAATTTTGCTGCTGTCCGCCGAATTCCCGGTAAAACTTCTCTGCAAAGCGATGAATATACAAAGGAGCAGTTTCTACGCCTGGAAGAAGAGACTTTCAAATCCATGTGATCGAGAAAAGCAATTGGCTCAAAATATTTTGTTATTCAAAAAATATCATGAGAAATATCCGTCTCACGGCTATCGGTGGCTAAACGCCAAAATCCATTTGGATTCCGGACTTGTTCTGTCTAACGGCTACGCCCACAAATGCTGCCGGCTCGCTGAAATCAAAAGCCACGCAAAACATTACAAATACAAGAAACCGGGAGATCCTCGTCGTATTTATCCCAATCTGTTCATGACTGAGTTGCAAATCGACAAGCCGCTTCAATGCATCGTCAGCGATATGACCGCATTTCGTATAAACGGTATATATTACGAACTGACGCTCTACATGGATCTGTGGAATAACGAGATTGTCAGCCATTCACTTTCCGCTCAACGCGGCGACAGAATGACATACATCAGCGGTCTCAAAGATTTGCTTGAGCTCAAGAAACAATATCCGGATTACGAGATGATTCTTCATTCCGATCAAGGTTCCGTATATGCATCTAAAGCGTTCAATGAACTTTTGCCATCGAACGTTATACGTTCGATGTCTCGTGCCGGGACACCGACGGACAACGCAGCAATGGAATCTATCAACGGATGGATCAAAGCTGAGCTTTTCATGGATTTCCATATATCCGGCAAACGTCCCATAAAGGAAGAAATCAAAGATTATATCCACTTTTTCAACGAGCAAAGGCCGGCTTATTCTCTCAACTATCTGACGCCGGTTCAATTCAGAGAAGCCTATGCGCCCAAAGCCGGTGTCTAATATTTCATTTTTTCGTGTCCATTATTATTTTTTTCGTGTCCAAAATTTGTTGACCAGTGCAAAATCGCGCGAAGTGCGTACCTCCCTCATGCCTCATGCCCCATGCCTCATGCCTTTTTTTATAGACGGGCGGCGAGCCGGCGGAGATAATCCTTGAGGAGATTCTTGTCATGATCGGAGAGGAGCATGATTTCGTTTTGGCGGGAGACGATGGTGTCGATGGCGTCTTCCGTCGGCATTGTTTCCGAAAGTTTCCGGAGTTCCGGATAGAGCATGTACGCGTAGACGTAGGCTTGTTTTTCTTCCGCATTCATGGCGGAGAGGTCGGCCGCATCCAGCCGCGGCATGAGCGTTTCTAAATATTTTTTGTAGGCCGCGATGCCCTCCGGCGAATTTTCGGCAGGGGAAAGGCCCGGCAGGAAGAGTGGCATGACGCTGCAGCGGTCGAGGAGTTCGTAGCTTCTTGCGGCGTAGCCGTCGGTGAAGAAACGGGCGGAGTTGTAGTAGCGTTCGTTCATCGGGATCATTCGGATGTAGCGCGGTGCGTCTTGCATGGCTTTTTCCAGGCGCGGGCTCATGCGGAAACCGAAACGCGCCGTGAAGCGGAGCGCGCGGATGCAGACGGAGGGGTTATCGGGGAATTGGACGGTCGGCTCGTAGACGGAGTCTGTGATGTGCTCGCGCATATCGCGGAGGCCGCCGTGATAATCGATGACATCGCCGTTTTTTGGATCGTAGAGGAGCGCATTGTACGTGAGATCGCGTCGGAATGAATCGTTGAAAAGGCTTCGGGAGCTGTCGTTCGGGACGTCCGGGCGACCCAGATAAACGGCGGGAATTTTGCCGTAGGTCGCGACATCCACGGGCTCTTTCGCATCGGGGAGCTTTACGGCGCCGTAGGCCGTGTCGCCGGCATAATGCAGGAAGAAATCGTCGCCGAAAATGCCGCGGCAATCTTCGTAGCTCGCGTCGGTCGTGATATCCCAATCGTTCACATGTTTCCCCATCAGGGTATCGCGGACGCCGCCGCCGACGAAATAGGCGGTAAATCCTGCGTCTTGGAGTTTTTTCGCGACGAAGACGGCTTCGGGCGGAATATCGCTTTCGGAAACATTGTGCAGCCGGGCGGGCAGCACGAGGTTTCCGTAACCTTTTTCGGTGACTTTTTGGTAATCTTCATCGATGAGCCGATTGACTTCGGGCGTGAAAAGATCGGCGGAAAGGCCGATGTTTCCGCAAAGAAACAGCGCCAAGAGCGCGGTCGAAAGAATTGACGCATGGGTGCGTGGGGAAAAACGGGGAATCATATGTTACCTCCGGAAATGGGAAATGGGAAATGGGTGGCGGCTTCGCCGTATTTATAAATTCGTCGCGAAGCGACACCTGAATTGCTAATTTCTAATTGCTCATTGCTAATTTTTTAAGCACGGCGCGGCAGCCGGCTAAAACATCTTGATAGGTTTTCTCGAAATCGCCGGTGTACCAGGGGTCGGCGACTTCGCGGGGCGTGCCGGTGTAGGAGAGGAGAAGGCGGATTTTCCCGGCTTTGTCTTCGCCCAAAAGGCGCGCGAGGCGGCGGAGATTTTCGCGATCCATTGCCAGAATCACATCGGCGCGGTCGTAATCTTCGCGCGTGATGAGGCGGGCGCGGCGGGGCGCAAAGGGGATGCCTTTGGCCGTGAGAATTTTCTTGGCCGGCGGATACATGTCGTGGCCGATTTCTTCGGTTGTGCATGCGACGGAATCGACGGAAACGGCAGCGGTCAGACCGGCTTTTGCGACCAAATCTTTCATGATAAATTCCCCCATTGGGGAGCGGCAAATGTTTCCGTGGCAGACAAATAAAATGTGTGTCATAGATTTCCTTATTTTTGAGGGGTTTCCTTTACGTCGTGGAGAGTTGATACAATTCGTCGGGGCAAAGATCTTGTCCTTCCGGCCATACGACAGTAAATCCGTCGGTGCGGACGGCGTGGAAATAGGCCTTGTCTTTGAGGTGGCTGTACCATTCGCCGCGGATATAAGGTTTTACGTCAAAGTGCTTGGTCTCTCCGTTATCAAAGGTTACGGTGAGGCTGTAATCGTCATTCGGTATAACAGAAACGGCAGTCGGTCTGAGCATGGGAATCCCTCCTTACTTCAAAGGGTCAATTTTGAAATATCCGTCACCGGCGGAGAGCATTTTCCAGTTGGCGGCCAGTTCATCCTCATGGATAGCCATCCAACCTTCAAGCATTTTCAATTGCTTTTTGGGGAATTGACCTTCCAATATTTCTCCGTCCAATGCGATTATGATTTCGTAATCCCCGTAAATGGCATGTATATGGGCTTTGTGATGTTTGCCGTTTTTCTCGCTTTGCATTCTGACGATAATTCCGAAAAACATGGATAATGCAGGCATATTTTAGCTCTCCTTTCTCATAAAAAGATTCTTATTTTTATTATATCATAACACAAATCGAAAAGAGGATGAGTCGGATGGTGAGACTCGGCTTATATTCCGAAAAAAGGTGATTTGTCACCCGATTTCGGAATATATGAAAATCATATGGGACGTAAAGAAATTTTCAGGCGTACCAAAAAGCGGCGCGCTTTGGATGCGGCCGCTTTTTGTATTTCCTTATATTTCCAAATGAAATCAGAGATCCATGCGGAAGAGTTTCTTGTTGCTGCCGGCGGCGTAGATGCTGTCGCCTTCGGCTGTCATGGCTTGGGTGAAGAAGGGCAGTTTGAAACGTCCCACTTCTTTGCCGTCCGCTTTATTGTAGACGGTCCATTCATAGAGGTTCTTGTTGTTTTCTCTCGTGGAGTAGAAGCTGGCGAATACGACGAAATGATCGGTGACGGCGAAGGTGGAGCCGGTCCGATAGCCCGGTGTATAGCTTCTCACGTATTTGCCTTTGGTATCGAACACGGAAAGGCCCGCGATGGTGCGGCCTTCTTCTTTGACTTCTTTGCCGTCTTTCAGCAAAATGCCGTAGATGTAAACGTTTTGCGCATCGGCAC
>CAVJQK010000035.1:0-1202 GCA_963651795.1 Erysipelotrichaceae bacterium
GTTCAAAGTCTGCCTTTTTGTTTCATCGGAAAATACGAGCTCCGCCATTTTTTCGCGATTCAAATTTCCGTCTTCCGTCAGCATTTCACTTCCGAAAAGACGCTCGATATCCCGCATCACGGGACTTCCCGGCATCACGGCCTCTCGGGAAATTTCATCCCCGTCGATAATCGGAATGCCGTGTTTGTCCAAATACCGGGAGACCGTGCTTTTTCCGCATCCCACGCCGCCCGTCAATCCGATCCGAAACATTCGCCGTTTCCTCCCGTCCGAAAATCATCCGCCGCGACTTATTTGGCCTCGGCCCAATTTTTCCCCATATGAATATCCACCCGAAGCGGCACGGAAAGTTCCGCCGCGCCTTCCATGGCATCCTTGAGCATCGCGGAAAGCGCCGGCACTTCCGATTCCACTGCCTCCAGCACCAATTCATCGTGCACCTGCAGCAGAATGCGGCTTCGGAAACCGCCTTCCGCGAGGCGCTTAGCCGTTTCAATCATAGCGAGTTTCATAATATCGGCCGCCGTCCCCTGAATCGGCGTATTCATGGCCGCGCGTTCGGCAAAAGACCGCCTGAGGAAATTTTTGCTTTGAATGTCCGGAAGCTCACGCCTGCGCCCGAAAAGCGTCACCGCACTTCCCGTTTCCCTCGCCTTTTCCGTCAGTTCTTTCATAAATTCGTGAATGCGGGGGTAGCGCGCGAAATACGCCGCTATATAATCGGCCGCCGCTTTTTTCGTAATGCCGAGTTGCTTCCCGAGCCCATAATCGCTGATACCGTAAATGATGCCGAAATTCACGGCTTTCGCATGCGAACGCTGCTCGGCCGTCACGTCCTCCGGCGAAATTCCGAGCACTTCGGCCGCCGTGCGCCGATGAATATCCTCTCCCGCACGGAAAGCGGCAATCATATCCGGATCCTGCGACATATGCGCCATCACGCGAAGCTCCACCTGCGAATAATCCGCCGAAAGGAAACAATCGTAACCGGCTCCCGGCACGAAAAGCGAACGAATATTTCTTCCTTCCTCCGTCCGGACCGGAATATTTTGCAAATTCGGATTCGAGCTCGAAAGCCGTCCCGTCGCCGTCGCCGTCTGATTGAAACTCGTGTGAATCCGATCCGTATCTTTTCGGATAAGCTGCGGCAGCGCTTCCAAATAGGTGGAAACCAATTTCGAAAGCGAGCGATACGCCAAAAC
>CAVJQK010000035.1:1212-3324 GCA_963651795.1 Erysipelotrichaceae bacterium
ATGCTGCACAATCGCGTAATCATCTGCCAAATTTTCCAAAACATCCGCCGATGTGGAATATCCCGATTTCGTCTTTTTTCCTGCCGGAAGTCCCAGCTTTTCAAATAAAATCTGCCCCAATTGCTTCGGCGAATTCACATTGAAAGCCGTGCCCGCTTCCGTATAAATATCTTTTAAGATAAGCCGCTCGCGCCGTTTTCCGTCTTCCAAAACTTCCTGCCAACGCGCTTCATCCGTCGCGATGCCCGCACGCTCCATAGCGGTCAAAACAGGCACAAGAGGCATCTCGATTTTCGAAAACAATTCGGAAAGCCCCCGTTCCTCCAAAGCCGCTTCGATTTTGAGACGAAGCGCAAAAAGAAAACCGGCGCGCAGAGCCTCCGCCTTATCCGCCTCCGCCGCATCGGTGAAAACCGCCTCCGCGTCGAAGACATCGGCCAAAACGGAAAGCGGATACGACACCCGCGTGGGATCCGTGACATACGCCGCAATTTGCGCGTCCGCCAATGGAATTCCCGCCGTCGGAAACTCCGCTTCTATGATTTCTTTGGCACCCGCCACCCAGACCGAAGAAGCATGCGAAAGCGCCGCGGCGACATCCTCCGCGCACTCCGGCGTCACACGATAGATTTTTCCGTCACAACAAACCGCCCCCGTATCCCAAGACAGAAACGGTGCCTCACCCGTAATATGTAGAGAAAGCGCTGCCGGTTTCCCCGAAAAATCAAGAGATTTGTCCCAAGGCAAAATTTCCGTTTCCGCAACCGTTTCTTCCGAAGATTCTTTCGCCAATGCGGCAAAACGAGGCAGCTCCGAAAAATCCTTCGCCGATTTCCGAAGACCGAGCCGCGCGAAAAGTTCCGCCATTTCATCCGTATGCGCCGGTTTTTTCATCTCATCCAACCCGGCCGAAAGCGGGACATCGCGCCGAATCGTCGCCAATTTTTGCGAAAGATACGCCGCATCCTTTCCCGCGCGAATCTTTTCGCCCAATTTTCCGCCGATATGCTCCGCCTCGGCATATACGCCGTCCAGCGTCTTGTACTGCGAAAGGAGCTTCACCGCCGTTTTCTCGCCGACCCCGGCAATTCCCGGAATATTATCCGAAGCATCTCCCATAAGCGCTTTGAGATCCACCACCTGAGACGGCGTGATTCCGTATTTTTCGAAAACGGACTCCGGCGTCATCGCCGCCATATCCGACGTCCCGCGATGCGTGAGATACACCGTCACGCGATCCGACACCAATTGCAACGCATCCCGATCCCCTGTGATAATCGAGACGGGCATCTCCGCTTGATACGTTTCCGCCAATGTCCCGATGAGGTCATCCCCTTCATATCCCGAAAGCTCATATTGTGCGACGCCCATCACGCGAAGCACATCGCGAATCAAAGCGAATTGCGGCACAAGCTCATCGGGCGCCGGTTTCCTCGTCCCTTTATAATCCGCATACAAATCCATGCGAAACGTCTGCTTATCCTTATCGAAACACACCGCCACATACTCCGGATCCATCGTCCGATACATGCCGTAGAGCATTTGCAGGAAACCGTACACCGCATTCGTATACACACCGTTCTTCGAAAGTGCGGGCAGCGCGTAAAACGCTCGATACAATAAACTGTTACCGTCGATAATGACCAATTTCCGATTCATACAAGCCTCCGCCGATTACAACATTGCCCATATTATACCATATCTTATATTCGCTCCCGGAAACGATCCGGGCGCATCCCGTTTCCTCCCGTCCCGAAAATCCCGCAAAAAAAGAGAGCATGCATCATGCTCCCCTCGGTTTCATATCTTATGCGTTTTTCTTTTGAAATTTATTCACGACCGCCCAAACCATAAGAAGAAGCGCCGCAATCGAAAGTGCCGCAATCAAAATTTGCATGGCATCCGGACGTGAACTTCCTCCGATATCGACTTCCTTCGTCGCCACTTTGGCATTGCGCGATGCTCCGCACGAAAGCGCCGCACGCGTCACCGATACGAAAGAAATCACCGAAAGCAAAAATTCCAGTACCCGCACCGTATTCGAAATAAAAGCTCTGCATCCTTCCATCGTCGTTTCCTCCTTCTTTATTATTGTTATCTTACGACAAAAAG
>CAVJQK010000035.1:3429-9851 GCA_963651795.1 Erysipelotrichaceae bacterium
TCCGAAACCGGCACAAAAAAAGAACGCCCGAAAGCGTTCCTCTTTTATTTCTTTTATCAGTCTGCGCTGAAAGGAAGCAGTGCGATGGCGCGTGCTCTCTTGATGGCCAGATTGATTTTGCGCTGATGTTTTGCGCAGGTTCCCGTAATACGACGCGGAAGAATTTTGCCGCGTTCGGAAACGAAATGGCGAAGTGCCGCCACGTCCTTGTAATCAATGGCATCGACTTTATCGACGCAGCACTGGCAGACCTTTCTTCTCGGTCTTCTGATTCTGTCTCTCTTAATCATGCTTGTGTCCTCCGTATATCGGATCAGAACGGAATATCTTCATCCGTCTTCGGTGCTCCGAACTGACTGAAATTTCCTGCGGGCCGGTTATAACCGTTCGGCTGTTCGAAGCCGTCCTGAGAAACCTGATACCCTCTCGCATCACCATAGCCCATATCCTGGGATTGCTGCGGCCCACGTGTGCTTCCCAAAGGAATGGCGATCAAATTCGCGTTCACCTCGTAGACATAACGCTTCGTTCCGTCCTGTGCTTCATAGTTCCGGGACGAATACCGACCTTCGACAAAGACACGGCTGCCTTTGTGCAACTGATTTCCCACAGCGTCGGCCAAATAACCCCAAGCGACGACATTGATAAAGTCCGTCATTTCGCGCTGTTCTCCCGACGGCGAAACAAAATTTCTGCTGACGGCAACGCTGAAAGATGCGACCGATCTTCCCGTTTTCGTGGCACGAATCTGAGGATCTCTCGTCAGATTGCCTAAAATCTGTACTGAATTCATCGTCCGGGCTCCTTATTAATCATCCAATTTTACAATGATATGACGGATAATTTCTTCGTGAATCTTGATGACACGGTCAAGCTCTTTGATTTCGGAAGGTTCGGCAGCAAAGTCGATGACTACATAATAGCCCTCTCTCTGGTGCTTCACTTCATACGCGAGCTGACGCTTGCCCCATTCATCTTCTTTGTCGATGGTACCGCCGATTTTCGCGATGGTAGCCTTGACCACTTCGACCGCAGAACGGATTACTTCTTCATCCGCTACGTTCACGATGAACATGACTTCATACTTTTTGCTCATACAATCGCCTCCTTTTCGGACATATGTCCCCCGCTCTCCGGGGGAAGAGAAGTCGTTCAATTTAAACTTGAACTCGTATAGTATACAGGAAACCGGCGCACATTGCAAATATTTTTTTATTTACGGGAAACAAAAAATATCCGCGCTCCGATATATTATGCCAAAGGATCCGGACCGTAGTGATTCTCGCCTTCCGTCCCTCTGAAAAAGAGCAGATAAATCCCCAAAAAGAAATTCACAAGCGGGATAAAGCACAGGAGCCAGAACCATCCGCTTCGATTGAGATCGTGCAAACGACGAATCGAAAGAGACGATGCCGAAAGGAAACAGAGAATCGATACGCCGAAGGCCAAAAACGCGGCCAATGTGGAATCGCCGAAAAGGAAAAAGGAAACTCTCGTCGCAAAATACGCAAAGCAATTCAGGAAAATACCGCGCCAAATATAAGGTTTCCGATTGAGTCGCCCTTCCCAATTGAGGTATTTATCCTTCCACGTCTCATTTCCTTTGTGCTCGGTGTATGCCCGATGCGCCGTACCGGCTGCGGTCGTCGCCGCGACTTCGGAAACCGCCGGCGCACTTTCCGCCGTTTCCGAAACGTGCTCCGTCTCGACGGAAGGTTCCGTTTCCGGCATAATCGCCGCGGCGGGAGCCTCCGTTTCCGGCGTTACCGTTTCCTCCGGCTGGGCGGAAGACGCGACGGGCGCTCCGCATTCCGTGCAAAATTTCGCTCCTTCGGGCAATTTCTTACCGCAATTTTCACAAAACATCGCACATCCTCCTTTTCCCGATATCACTCCCACTCAATCGTGCTCGGCGGTTTGGAGGTGACATCATAAACGATGCGATTGACTCCTTCGACTTCATTTACGATGCGGCGGCTCATTTCGTCCAGCACATCCCACGGGAGACGCGCGTAATCGGCCGTCATGCCGTCGGAGCTGGTGACGGCGCGAATGCCGACCGTATAATCGTACGTTCTTTCATCGCCCATGACGCCGACGCTGCGAATTGCGGCGGGAAGGACGGCAAAGGACTGCCAAATTTCATTATAGAGGCCGTGTTTTTGAATGACATCTCTCACGATGAAATCGGCTTTGCGCAAAATATCCAAACGTTCTTTTGTGATATCGCCGATGATGCGAATCGCAAGACCCGGCCCCGGGAACGGTTGGCGATTGACGACTTCTTCCGGAAGGCCCAGCCGGCGTCCCAGCTCACGCACTTCGTCTTTGAAAAGCTCACGAAGCGGCTCGATCAAAGAGAATTTCATATCTTTCGGAAGCCCGCCGACATTGTGATGGCTCTTAATTGTCGCCGCCGTCGCCGTGCCGCTTTCCACGACATCGGGATAGAGCGTCCCCTGCACGAGGAATTTCACGTCTTCGAGCTTATCGGCTTCTTCCTGGAATGTATGAATAAATTCCGCGCCGATGGTTTTCCGTTTCTTCTCCGGCTCCGTCACGCCTTCCAAAAGCGAAAGGAAACGCGCGGACGCATCGACGTGCACGAGATTCATGTGGAATTTATTCGTAAACGTATCGACCACCTGTTCGGCTTCGCCCAAGCGCAGGAAACCGTGATCAACGAAAACGCAGGTCAGCTGATCGCCGATGGCGCGATGGACCAGAACGGCCGCAACGGAAGAATCGACGCCACCCGAAAGCGCACAAATCACTTTATGATTTCCCACCTGCTCACGAATTTGCGCAACCGCGATATCGATATAGCTTCCCATCGACCAACCGCCTTCGCAGCGGCAAATCGCAAAGAGGAATTGCTTGAGCATTTGCGTCCCTTCAGCCGTATGGACGACTTCCGGATGGAATTGCACGCCGTAGAGGCGACGCGCTTCATCGGCGACCGCCGCCGTCGGTGTATGCTCCGTATGCCCGATAAGTCCGAAACCGGCCGGCATATCGGAAACGGAATCTCCGTGGCTCATCCACACCGCCGTTTCCTTGGAAATACCTTCAAAGAGCGGGCTGCTGCCGTTGCGATAAAACATCGTATGCCCGTACTCGTGCTTCTCCGGACGCGAAACCGTCCCGCCGAGCGTCTGGCACATGAGCTGCATTCCGTAGCAAATCCCCAGAATCGGGACACCCGCCGCAAAAACAGCCGGATCCAGCTTCGGCGCATTCTCCGCATTTACGCTGGAGGGCCCGCCGGATAAAATAATTCCTTTCGGATGATGGGACAAAATCTCTTCCGCGGTTTTCGTGTACGGCAAAATTTCGCAATACACGCCGCATTCGCGCACGCGCCGCGCAATCAGCTGAGCATATTGCCCGCCGAAGTCCACAATGATGACAATCTCGCGATGTTCCATGAAACCTCCGATGCAAAATTTCAAAAATATTTCCTTTATTATACTATAGCCACAGCAAAAAAGGGAAACAAAATCTCCGTTTCCCTTTTGCGTAAAATTTCAAATTTTTTCGCCGTACTTCCTCTTAGGATTTTTCGGAAACCATCCGCGCTGGACGCGTTTCTCCTGCTCGATGATTTCAAAAATGCTCCAAAGAAGCGAAAATCCCGCCACGGCCAGGCATCCGCTCCATACAATATCGGCCGTTCGGACGGCTGCCGCCAAGCACAAAAGGCCGCCCACAAGAAAAAGCGGCCAAATTTTTTTGGAAAAATAATATTCCCCGTAAATCACGACAGGATGCAGAATGCCGATTAAAAGAAACGACACCGCACCCAGAATAATTCCTTCGAAATACATCACGATTTCCTCTGCATCATCAAAAGGCGCCCTTCTTTTCCGCTGATATGCTCAGGGATTAAGACGACGACGGCGACTTGCGAAAGATACGATTTCATATATTTCATGCGCGCCTCTTCATCATCTTTCGTGAATTTCGCGCCGATGGCATGGAGATACGGCACAATGTCTTCGGGATCCGTCAGAATTTTTACACGCCCGAATACGATGACCGAGCGATACGCCGTCGAATATTCTTCCGGCACGACATCCGCCGCATCAATGACACAAAAGGAAACTTTATCGCAGGATTTCATCGCGTCTGTTTTGTGCCCGACCTTGGCGCAATGAAAAATCAATTTCCCGTCGGCATACACATAATTCAACGGCACCGCATACGGATACCCGTCGTCACCCGCCACCGCCAGCACGCCCTCGCCGCGGCGTTTCAAAATTTCTTCGCATTCTTCCGGAGACAACGCCTGCGCGGCTCTTCTCATTTCACGAAACATAACTTCTCCTCCGCCGTTTCGAAATCACACGGCACCCGAAAGCTTTTTGTACAAATCCGGATGCTCGAATTCATAGCGCCACCACGCGCTGCCGGCCAAATGATATTTCTTGATTAATTTCAGCTTTTCGCGAAGCGATTTATCCTCTTCCAGCCACACGCGGCGACGCACACCGTTTGATTTCCAATCGGCATAATAACTTTTCGTTTCCGTATCCCATTTCGGCTTGATTTTATTCTCTTTCACAAAATTTTCCGTGTAGAGATGCGTCAGGACATCCGTGCGAATGCCGCTCCCGTTTTCCCCCGTCCACACGCGCGTGTACAGCGGAAGCCCAAGCACGAGTTTCTCCGGCGGCACGACGGAAACGAGCGCTTCCATGCTCCGATCCAGCCAATCCGCACCGGAATTCGGACCGGGCACACCGCCCAGGCGCGACGTCTGATCATACCCCATCACGATTTCATAATCGACATGGTCGGCCAAAGCGGCGCGATCATACGCCCCGTTCCAATAGCTGTCGTCACTTCCGAGCACCAAAATATCCACGGAGAGACGTTTCCCTTTCGCGTGAAGCCGCTCGGCCAGCGTTTTCATAAAATCCGTGAAACGTCCCTTATCGGCCGGATTCATATTTTCGAAATCGATATTCCACCCGGCCAATCCGTACACTTCGGAAACGGCCGTGAGTCGGCGGATGACCTGCTCCTTCCGCATCCCGTCTCTCATAAAAGCTTCCGTCGCATCGGGATCGAAATCATTGTGAATGAGCGGCATGACGGAAATATGCGCCGCCCGCGCACGTTTCACATAAGACGCATCGGCGCCGATGGAAAAATAAGGCCCCCATTCGGGCGAAAGCACACGGTCGCCGTCCTTCTCTTTGAAAAAAGGCGCATCCGCATCGAAAGCGCTGTCCGGATCCCAGACCAAAATCAAATCTTTCGAAATCGGTACGGATTTTTTCTCGGAAGACGCTTTGAAAGTAATTTCCTTTTTATCGTTCACCTTCCAGGAAACGCCCGCATTTTCGCCGAAGAAGGAAAGATCCACGGTCCGGTCCGCCTCAAGCGGCAAATCCACGGGACACACCGCGCCTTTCTCCGTCACTTTCACATACGCGCGATATCCGTCCTTCCGTTTTTCCGTCCACCAGCGTCCGCCGATATTGAGAATTTCAGCCGGTCCGTACAAATGACCGTTTTCCGAATATACGACGGCATCGGAATACCGGAAATTTTTCACGCGAAATTCCTCCCTCGCCCCGGCTCCGCAAGTCAGCGCAAAGAAGAACAGCATCACCAAAGAAACCAAACGTTTCATTTTAAATACCATCCCTTATAATATATATTTCCTTGTAATTATACCATGCTCACCCATATCATCCTATCCTCCCCAATCACAAATACCGATTCAAAAAAAGAAACACGCAAAAAAGGCGGACCGGGAATTCCGCCTCTTCTGGCTATGCCGTTTTTGGCAAAGGGAGAAATATATAGAGATGCCCTATACGGTCGGTCTCCGACTTCGTGGTCAAATCACCGCGCCGTCTTCTTTACCGTATCGGACAAGTCTAACTTTTGGAGGATTTGCGCCACCTGTGCTTCCAGCGACGCAATCTTCTTCGCTTGATCCGCATTGACCTTGCGAAGCATTTCATTATCTTGGCGAATCGCATTCATCTCACGCACGATTTCCGTATTCGAGCTGTAGATGCCCGCACCTTTGCTACGTGCGCCGAGTTTGAAGGAAACGCCCAAATTCATCATGGGATCCCCGTTTCCGATTGTGCTTCCCAAGGAAACGGTCATATCCGCATTCGGTTTATAGAAAGCACCGAAAGCACCGGCATTTGCATTTTTGTAATGCCCGAAGCCAACGGCAAACGAGAATTTATCATCCGAGCTGAACCCTTCGGGACGAAGCGCCGCCAAAGCCGCAGCCCCGGCGCCGACTTTATTGATATCATTCCTGAGCGTACTCAGACTGTTGTTCACGACATCGACGACCTGATTGCCTACGTTATCGACCTTTTCATTCACATCGAGAATGCTGTCCGTGAGATTATCCGAGAGACCGGCTTCGGTGAGTTTCGACGTATCGC
>CAVJQK010000036.1:0-9668 GCA_963651795.1 Erysipelotrichaceae bacterium
GCATAGTCGTAGGGGTCTGACCCCTATAAGACAGAGTTTTCATAGTGCCTGACCCCTCCACCGCTTACGCGGTCCCCCTCCCCTTTCAGGGGAGGCAAGACGCACTAAGCCGAGCGCGCCCATTTCCCATTCCCCATTTCCCATTTCCCATTTCCACGCAAAAAAGCAGCAAGACGTACATGTCTCGCTGCTTTTTTCGCGTTATAAGTTTTACACTAATTCAATAATGGCACGCGGGGCCGCATCGCCCTTACGGGGTTCGAGTTTCATGATGCGGGTGTAGCCGCCTTGGCGGTCTGCGTATTTCGGCGCAATTTCGTCGAACAGTTTCTTCGTGACGGTTTCATCCATGACGAAGGCGAGTGCCTGACGACGTGCATGCAGGTCGCCGCGTTTGGCGAGCGTAATCATTTTCGCTGCGCTGCGGGCCAATTCTTTGGCTTTCGTTTCGGTGGTTTCGATACGGCCGTATCTGAAGAGCTCCGTGGTGAGACCGCGAAGAAGTGCTCTTCTGGGACCGCTGACTCTTCTGAGTTTACTGTGGACCATGAGTTTCCTCCTCTTTGGATTATTCGTTCGGATCTTTCAGCACGAGGCCCAATCCGTTGTAACCGGCAAGCTTGACTTTGATTTCGTCGACGGATTTTTTGCCGAGGTTTCTGACGCGTGTCAGTTCGTCTTCCGTCTTGTCGGTGAGCTGGCCGATCATATTGATTTCGGCGCGTTTCAAGCAGTTGAATGCGCGGACGGACAGGTCGAGTTCATCGATTGGCACTTGGCTGAGATCGATTTCATCTTTTCCGTCTTTGCCGTATTCGCCGTCACCCTCTCCGTCGCCGGCCGACGTCGCGACGATCATCGGCGAGGTGGCCAGTTTCCGGAAGTTTTCAAAGCAGCCGATCAGGATGTTCGCGGCTTTGGCCACGGCATCCTGGGCGCCGACGGATCCGTCGGTTTCCACTTCCAGGGTGAGTTTGTCGTAATTCAGTTCATTGCCTACGCGGGTATCGGTGACTTCGTAGTTGCATTTCACGACGGGCGAGAAAATGGAGTCGATCGGTATGGTGCCGATGACGTCGTCCGCTTTTTTGTTTTTCGTGAAGGGTACGTAGCCGTGCCCGCGGTCGATGGTGATTTCCATGCCCAGGTGCGCATCTTTATCGAGATGGCAGAGGACGAGGTCGCGATTCAGTACGTCGATTTCGGACGGGATCGGAAGATCGCCGGCGGTGAATGTGCATTCTTTGGCGATATCCAGTCTGACCGTGATCGGGAATTCCGCTTCTTCATAGGCAATGAAACGGATTTTCTTCAGCTGAAGTATGATGTCAGTCACGTCTTCTCTGACACCTGCTATGGTGGAGAATTCGTGGAGGACTCCGTCTATCTTGATCGACGTAATGGCTACGCCGTCAAGGGAGGAAAGCAGTACGCGGCGAAGGCTGTTTCCCAAGGTGATGCCGTATCCTCTTTCGAGGGGTTCGCACTCGAATTTCGCGTAACGATCGCTGGCATCGGCGGCGACTGCTTTTATGGTAAAGCTTTTATTTTCGATCATCCGTATTTCCTCCTTTCGCGCGGATTGGCGCTATAATTTTGCAGATGCGGGTGATTACACTCTTCTGCGTTTCGGAGGACGGCAGCCGTTGTGCGGAATCGGGGTGACGTCTTTGATGCTGCTGACTTCAATGCCGGCAGCCTGCAGGGCGCGGATGGCGGCTTCACGGCCGGCTCCCGGGCCTTTGACAAATACGTCGGCCGAGCGCATGCCCATGTCGATTGCGACTTTGGCTGCCTGTTCGGCTGCCATCTGGGCGGCAAACGGGGTGCTCTTTCTGGATCCGCGGAAACCGAGTCCGCCTGCGGATGCCCAGGAAATGGCGTTCCCCTTGGTGTCGGTAATCGTTACAATCGTGTTGTTGAATGTGGAACGAATATGTGCGGCGCCTGTTTCTACATGTTTCTTTTCTTTTCTTTTGGTTTTGGTTCTTACATTAGCCATGATATCCCTCCTTCAACTTATTTCTTCTTCCCGGCAATGGTTTTCTTCGGACCTTTGCGGGTGCGTGCATTGGTCTTGGTGCGCTGTCCGTGTACCGGAAGTCCCGCACGATGACGTTTGCCGCGGTAGGACCCGATTTCGACGAGTCTCTTGATATTGAGGGATTCTTCACGACGCAGGTCGCCTTCGACTTTGTAGGCATCCAAAGCCTGGCGAATTTTCGCTACGTCATCTTCGGTCAGGTCTTTGACTCTGACGTCGGGGTTGATTCCCGTTTCCGCGAGAATCTTTTTGGAAAGAGTGAGGCCGATTCCATAAATATAAGTCAAGCCGATCTCAACGCGCTTATCACGGGGTAAGTCTACACCAGCTATACGTGCCATCTACTCTATACCTCCTTTTCTTTTAACCTTGTCTCTGTTTATGTTTCGGATTTTCGCAAATGACCATGACGCGGCCTTTGCGCTTGATGATTTTGCATTTGTCACACATCTTTTTGACTGACGGTCTGACTTTCATCTTGGGTCCTCCTTGTTTACTTGAATCGATAGGTAATCCTGCCGTGGTCGAGGTCGTAGGCGGTGAGTTCCATCGTGACTCGATCGCCGGGCAGTATACGAATGAAATTCATACGCATTTTTCCGGATATATGTGCCAGGACGATGTGTCCGTTTTCCAGTTTGACGCGGAACATGGCATTGGGCAGTTTTTCAACGACCTTTCCTTCCACTTCGATGACGTCGTCTTTGCTCATGGGAGCCTCCTTCAATCTTTCTTTGGGTTCTCACGCGTCCCAAAGTCCCTGAGTGTCAGGATTTTCGGGCCGTCTTTTGTAATCGCGACTGTGTGCTCGATGTGCGCGGCGGGTTTCCCGTCGTCTGTCACAACGCCCCAGCCGTCGCGCAGGTACCGGATGTGAGGGCTTTTCATGGTGATCATCGGCTCAATGCAGATGACCATGCCTTCTTGGAGAAGGGGTCCGTGCCCGGGTGTGCCGTAATTGGGTATTTCGGGCTCTTCGTGCATGTCGGTACCGATGCCGTGGCCTACGTACTCGGTGATGATGCCGTAGCCGTGAGGTCTTACGACTTTTTCCACTGCGTGTCCGATGTCGCCTACGTGGTTGCCGGGGACGGCTTGGCGGATGCCGGCGTCCAGTGCCTCTTGGGTCACGTCGATGAGTTCTTTGACTTTCGGGCTGACGTGACCGACGGGGACTGTGATGCAGGAGTCGCCCATGTAGCCGTCGACTTCGACCACAAGGTCCAAGGCGATGATGTTTCCGGTGCGAAGGATCTTTTTGGCGGAGGGTATTCCGTGTACGATGACTTCGTCTACGGATGCACAGATGGTGGCGGGGAATCCTTCATAGCCTTTGCAGCTCGGGATGCCTCCGTGGCTTCTGATGTATTCCTCTGCGATACGGTCGAGTTCAAGCGTCGAGATGCCGGGCTTGACCTTCGTTTCCAGAAGGGCGAGTGTCTCGGCGCAAAGTCTGGCGGCTTTGGCGATTTTCTCTATTTCTTCCGGTGTCCGTACGGTGATCATTTCGATGCCTTCTCCAGCGCGGAAACGATTTGCGCGTATACTTCATCCATACTTTTGTCGCCGTCGATGTCGTAGAGGACGCCGGAGGCTTTGTAGTAATCGATGAGGGGCGCCGTGGAGGATTCGTAAACGGAAAGACGCTGTTTTACGGTTTCTTCTTTGTCGTCGTCTCTCTGGTAGAGTTCGCCGCCGCAGGTGTCGCAGATGCCTTCCTGTTTCGGCGGACGGAATTCTTTATGGAAGGAGGCGCCGCATTTACGGCAGACGAAGCGGCCGCATACTCGGCGTACGAGTCCTTCTTTTTCGGCTTGGATGTTCAGCACGGCGGTGAGGGAGATGCCCATGTCGTGGAGAATGGCGTCGAGCGCTGCCGCCTGTGCGGTGGTGCGGGGGAAACCGTCGAGGATCCAGCCTTTTTTGCAATCGTCTTCGGCAAGGCGTTCTTTCACGATGCCGACGGTGACGCTGTCGGGAACGAGTGCCCCTTTGTCCATGTAGCTTTTTGCTTCTTTGCCGAGGGCGGTCCCGGATTTGACGGCGGCTCTGAACATGTCGCCGGTGGAAATCTGCGGGATGCCGTATTCGGCAATGAGACGTTCGGCCTGGGTGCCTTTACCGGCGCCGGGCGGTCCCATCAATAAGATATACATATCCCTGTCTCCTTATTTGATAAATCCTTGGTAATGGCGGTTGACCATGAGGGACTGTGCCTGTCTCATGGTATCGAGGGCTACGCCGACGATAATGAGGAGGGCTGTGCCGCCGAAGTATACGCCCTGGATGCCGGTGATGTGGCCGATGAAGTTCGGCAGTATCGCGATGCAGGCCAGGAAGATGGCGCCTGTCAGTGTGATTCTGGTGAGGACGCGATCGACGTATTGCATGGTCGGTTGTCCCGGACGGATGCCGGGGATGAATCCGCCGTATTTCTTCATGTTGTCCGCCAGGTCCTGTACGTTTACGGTGATGGCGGTGTAGAAATAGGTGAAGACGATGATGAGGAACGCATAGCAAATGGTATTGGCCCAGGATCCCCAGCTGAAGAAGTTCGCTACGGCCTTGATCCATTCTACGTCGATGAATTGCGCCAGTGTGACGGGCATCATGAGAATGGAGGAGGCGAAAATAATCGGGATGACGCCGGCCTGATTGACTTTAAGGGGCAGGAAGCTGTTGTGGCCTCCGTACATCTTGCGGCCGATCACGCGCTTGGCGTATTGAATCGGAATGCGGCGCTGTCCTTCATTGACTTCGATGACGACCATGATCATCACGATGGCAATGACGAGGAAGAGCAGCAATTGGAAGGGACTGATGGTCCCGACGGAGAGGTATTCGAAGATCGTGCCGACGGCATCGGGGAAACGTGCCACGATACCGGCGAAGATGATCAGGGAAATGCCGTTTCCAATGCCTTTTTCGGTAATCTGTTCGCCGATCCACATGAGGAGGCAGGTGCCGGCGGTGAGGATAACGCAGATGAAGATGACGTAGATCCAGCTGTTATCGACGAGTGCGTTATTGATTTTGAGGCCGTAGGCCATGCCGAGCGCCTGGATGAATCCGAGGCCGACCGCGCTGTAGCGGGTGACTTTCTGGATTTTTTTATTGCCTTCCTGGCCGTCTTTGCGCCATTCTTCGAATTTCGGAATGACGGCGGCAAGGAGCTGCATGATAATGGAGGCATTGATGTAGGGGGTGATGCTCATGGCAAATATGGAGAATTTGCTGAGCGCGCCGCCTGCGAACAGATCGAGGAAGCCGAAGAGGTTTCCCGCGGTGAATAAGCTTTCAATCACGGATGAGTCGACGCCGGGGACCGGAATGTGGACGCCCAGACGGAAGACGACAAACATGACAAAGGTGAAAATGATGCGATCCTTCAATTCCTTATTGCTCAAAAGGTTTGCGAGGACGTTACTCATTTTACTTCACCTCTGCTTTTCCACCCGCTGCTTCGATTTTTTCTTGTGCGGTTTTGGTGAAACCCTGTGCTACGACGGTGAGGCTCTTCGTGAGTTCTCCGTCACCCAGGATACGGACGCCGTCCAATACGTTTTTTAGAATGCCGGCTTCGATGAGGCTCTGCGGATCGACCGTGTCGCCGTTTGCGAAGACGTTGAGTTGTGCTACATTGACTTCCGCATACTGTTTGGCAAGTACGTTTTTGAAGCCGCGTTTCGGCAAACGCCGGTAGAGGGGCATCTGGCCGCCTTCAAATCCCGGACGTACACCGCCGCCGCTTCTGGATTTCTGGCCTTTCATGCCGCGTGTGGACGTCTTGCCCATGCCGCTGCCGAGACCTCTCCCGACTCTGCGGCGTGCGCGCGTGGCGCCTTCCTGCGGTTTGAGTTCATTCAGTTTCATGTATGGCACCTCCTTTGTATCAGTTTTCTTTGACTTCTACAAGATGGCGCACTTTATGAAGCATGCCGGAAATCTGCGGAGTCAGTTCTTTTTCGACTGTGGAATTTGTCTTTTTAAGACCCAGGGCCTTAATGGTCGCAATCTGCTCGGGACGGGAGCCGATCACGCTCTTTTTCAATGTTACTGTTACTTTGCTCATGATCGTCCTCCTCTTAAGCGTTGTAAATTTCGTCGAGGGACTTGCCGCGAAGTGCAGCGACGTCCTTGGCGTTTTGCAGCTTGGAGAGTCCGTCCAAGGTGGCTTTGACCATATTGATCGGGTTCGAGGAACCGAGGGACTTGGTCAGAATGTTGCGGATACCGACGAGTTCGAGGACCGCACGGGTCGGGCCGCCGGCGATGATGCCGCAGCCTTCGGCAGCCGGTTTCATGAAGACTTTGCCTGCGCCGTAGGTTCCGAGCATTTCATGCGGAATGGTGCCGTTTTTGGTGGCGACCGTAATCATATGTTTCTTGGCATCTTCGACGCCTTTGCGGATGGCTTCCGGTACTTCGGCCGCTTTGCCGAGGCCTGCCCCGACTCTGCCTTTACCGTCGCCGACTACGACGACAGCGGCAAAGGAAAAGCGACGGCCGCCCTTGACGACTTTGGCAACGCGGTTGATGAAAACCACGTTTTCCTGAAGATCGGATTCCGGTTTTTCAAATCTTGGCATGTGCTTTCTCCTTTGTCTCAGAACTTCAGGCCGCCTTCGCGTGCGCCTTCAGCCAGAGCTTTCACTCTGCCGTGGTAAATGTGACCGCCACGGTCGAATACTACGGTGTCGATTCCCTTTTCGAGGGCGCGGGCGGCGACGAGTTTGCCGACTTCCGCAGCCGCTTCGACGTTTCCGCCGTAGGAAACTTTTTCTTTGATTTCTTTATCAAGCGTGCTTGCGGAAACAAGCGTGGTGCCGGCTACGTCGTCAATCACCTGAGCATAGATGTGCGCAAGGGATCTGGAAACGCAGAGACGCGGACGTTCCGCCGTACCGGAGATTTTGTTGCGCAGGCGGAGGTGGCGACGTACCACGGCGTCTTTCGTTGTCATTTTAGCCATGTTCTTACCTCCCTATTACTTCGCACCGGTCTTACCGGCTTTACGACGGACATGTTCGCCCGCATAGCGGATACCTTTGCCTTTGTAAGGTTCCGGTTCGCGCCAATGACGGATTTCGGCAGCGACCATGCCCACTTTTTCTTTGTCGGCGCCGGATACGAGGATACGGACGTTCGACGGGCAGGTGATGGTGATGCCTTCCGGCGGGGTCACAATGACGGGATGGGAGAAACCGAGCGCAAGTTTCAGGTTCGTCCCCTGCATCTGGGCATTGTAGCCGACGCCTTGGATTTCGAGCTCTTTGGTGAAACCGGTGTGTACGCCGACGACCATGTTATTGATGAGCGTGCGGGTCAGACCGTGCAGAGAGCGTTCTTTTTTATCATCGTTCGGACGGCTGACAGTGATGACGCCGTCTTCCATTTCAATTCCGATTTCGGGATTGAGCGTGCGAGTAAGTGTACCTTTCGGCCCTTTGACCGTGACGGTATGGCCTTCGATTTTCACTTCTACACCTGCCGGTACCGCAATCGGTTTCTTTCCGATTCTGGACATTTTTACCTCCTGCTTACCAGACAAATGCGAGAACTTCGCCGCCAAGACCTTCCTTACGGGCTTTCTTGTCGGTCATGATTCCCTTGGATGTGGAAACGATGGCGATGCCGAGACCGCCGAGGACGCGCGGGAGTTCTTCTTTGCCGGCGTATACGCGGAGACCCGGCTTGGAAATTCTCTTGAGTCCTTTAATGACTTTTTCACGGTTCGCACCGTATTTCAGGGTCGCGCGGAGACGAATGTGTCCGTCGACTTCGATTTGTTCTACGTTTTTGATAAAGCCTTCGTCCTTCAAAATTTCAAGCATGGCGGCTTTCATTTTGGAAGCAGGCATATCGACTTTTTCGTGATACGCATCGTTCGCGTTGCGAATACGGGTGAGCATATCCGCAATCGGATCGGTTGTTACCATGTGTTATTCCTCCTTCCGAAATTACCAGCTGGCTTTTCTTACGCCCGGGATTTCTCCGCGGTAGGCCAGATCACGGAACTGGTTGCGGCAGATTCCGAATTTACGCATGTACCCGTGGGGACGACCGGTCAGTTGGCAGCGGTTGTGCAGACGGGTCGGAGATGCGTTCTTCGGAAGCTTGGACAGGCCTTCCCAGTCGCCGGCTTCTTTGAGTGCCTTACGTTTTGCAGCATATTTCTGTACGGTGAGTTCTCTCTTTTTCTCACGTTCCAACATGGATTTCTTTGCCATATTGTCCTCCGATTATTTCTTGAACGGCATGCCGAAGCGGGTGAGAAGCTCGCGGGCTTCTTCGTCGGTCTTTGCCGTGGTTACCACGATGATGTCCATCCCGCGAAGTTTATCGATCTGATCGTAATCGACTTCGGGGAATATCAGCTGTTCTTTGACGCCGAAGGCATAGTTGCCGCGGCCGTCGAAGCTCTTGTCGCTGATACCGCGGAAATCGCGTACGCGAGGAAGTGCGATGTTGATGACGCGGTCGAGGAATTCGTACATTTTTTCGCCGCGAAGGGTGACTTTGCAGCCGAGCGGCATTCCTTCACGGATTTTCCAAGCCGCAAGAGAGCGTCTCGCTTTGCAGACGATCGGCTTCTGGCCGGTGATGGCCGCCAGGTCCGCAGACGCCGCATCGACGGCTTTCGCATTGGTGGTCGCTTCGCCTACGCCGATGTTGATGACGATTTTTTCAAGCTGCGGAATCTGCATCGGATTTTTGTATCCGAATTTTTCCTGCATGGCAGGTCTGATTTCCGCTTTGTATAAGTCTTTTAATCTGGACATGTTTTCCTCCTTCCCCGCTTATTTTGCTTTGTCGATGATCGCACCGCTCTTAACGGCTGCGCGTACGTAGGATCCGTCCGGCTGCTGCACTTTCTTAATGCGGGTCGGTTTCTTCGTTTCCGGATCCAGAATCATGACGTTGGATACGTGAATGGGGGCTTCTTTTTCGATAATGCCGCCCTGGGGATTGGCCTGTGTCGGTCTGGTGTGGCGTTTCACAATGTTGACGCCTTCAACGACGACGCGATTCTTGGCCGGCTGCGCGGATTTAATCACGCCCTGTTTCCCTTTATCTTTCCCGGCGATGACGACTACGGTATCTCCGGTCTTTACGTGCAAATGGCTCATTGGCTACCTCCCTTAGAGCACTTCCGGCGCAAGAGAAATGATTTTCATAAAATCTTTCTCGCGCAGTTCTCTGGCTACCGGTCCGAAGATGCGGGTGCCCATCGGGCTCTTGTCCGCTTTAATCAGGACGACTGCATTTTCGTCGAAACGGATGTGGGAGCCGTCCGGACGGGAAACGCCGCTGACGGTACGGACGATTACGCCCTTTACGACCTGGCTTTTCTTGACAACGCCGCCCGGTGTTGCATCTTTGACGGTGCAAACGACGATATCGCCGATGTTGCCGCTTTTACGCCAGGATCCGCCAAGGACTTTGATGACCAGTACGCTCTTCGCGCCTGTGTTGTCTGCAACGTTGAGTCTGCTTTCCTGCTGAATCATCGTGCTTTTCCTCCTTTGGTTTCCTTATTAATTCTGACGGGCAACGATCTTTTCGACTCTCCAGTGTTTGTCTTTCGACATCGGGCGAGTCTCGACGATGCGGACCGTATCTC
>CAVJQK010000037.1:0-594 GCA_963651795.1 Erysipelotrichaceae bacterium
CACGACGAAACGATTCGTATCGACGTCGTAAGAAATGCCGTCGATATTGTTTCCGGACGCGTCGGAAACCAAAATCGTGTGTGCTTTCGCTTCGTCGGTGATTTCCGTCACATCGACTTTCGTTCCGCCGTCCATGTAATAGAGTTTGTAATCGGAAGGAATCGTCACATTGCGATTTGCCGTGCCGCTTCGAATCGTCGAATTGATATTGAGATAGCGCGCGCTGATGAAAATATTTCCGTTCGCCTGAATACCCGTTTCATCAAGCGTTGCCAAGTTTCCGTTTTCATCCATCGGATTGCCGCCGACACTCGTAATGCTGCCGCTCTTTTCGACATCGTAGGACTGGATGTAATCGCCGTTTTTGACATCGATTTTCACCGTGCCCGCGTAAACGGTACCGGTATTGGAAATATCGCCGTATTCGCTCGTCACAGTGACGCCGCCGCGCGGATTGTAAATGTATCCCGTGAGATTCGTGGACGCCGCCGTGTAAATCGGCGCGCCTTCCGTATCCGTATGCGCTTTCGGATTAAAATTATTTTTGATTTCGACGGTCGGCGTCTTTGTGCTTTCGGGCATCGTGAAAGAAAC
>CAVJQK010000037.1:604-9610 GCA_963651795.1 Erysipelotrichaceae bacterium
CTTGATTTGCTCGGAAATCGTCTGCGTCGCATCTTTCAGCTTATAGCCGTTGTAATACACGCCGCCGCCCTGATCCGTGCCGTTTTGGCCGCCGCGGCCCACGACTTCGATGTTTCCGACGGTGAGATTATTCGGCGAATTGTTCGTAATCGTGACACTCGCATCATTTTGGGAAACAAGCGTCCCGCTGCCCGATACATTGTCGCCTTCGAAAATCACATCGCCGACGACGGCCGAAATATCTCCGACTTCGATATCGTGCGTAATCTGTTTGTACACTTTGCTGTGCAGCAAATAATACGCGCCTTCCGTCGATTCGGAAACGGGATTGCCGTTCGCATCGACCGTGATGACTTTGTTTCCGAAGGCATCGAGGAAATTTCCGTGATCGTCTTCCGTGCAGCCTTCCGTGCCGAGGAATTTTTCCGTCGCCGCGATTTGCGTATTCATTTTGTCGATATTGGACAGGTAATCGACGATGCTCGATTGATAGCCTTCCTTTTGCCCGTCGAGCATATATTTTTCCGCGCGAATTTCCGTCTGCGTGACATCGGCGGCATTCACGGAAAATGTCTGACCGTATGTCGTATTGTAAGACGTCGCCGTCGTTTTATACTCGGTCGCGGCCTCGGTTTTATCCGTTTCCGCCGACGTCTTCGCACTCTTCGCATTATTCAGCGCGGTCAGCTGCGTCTGATAATTCTTCACTTTCGTCGCTTCCGGATATTTTGCGATATACGCGTCGCGTGTCACGCCCGCTTTTTTTGCTTCCGTGTCGAGCGCCGTTTCCGCCTGCGTCAAAAGTCTCTGCTCGTAGGCGATGCGATGCTCCGCTTTGGAAACGGCCGTCACCGCCGTATCGTAATTTTCCTTTTTCGTCTTCACGTCAGTGAGAGCGGTAATCTGCGTTTCCACCGTTTCCAATTTTTCATTCATTTGGGAAACATACGTATTCAGCTGATCTTGGCTGTCCGTCACAATCGATTTCGCATCGGCAAGCTCGGAGGAGCCGGAATACGCCATGCGGACGAATTGTTTCACCGTCTTCGTTTTGCCCGTTTCGGAATCCGTCACCGTTTTCGTTTTATAATAGCCGAGACCTTCTTCGGCCATTTTTTCTTCGAGGAATGCGAGCTCGGCTTCGTACGCCGCTTTCGCCGCCGGGTCCGCGCCGTAATCGATTAATTTCTGTTTGATTTCGTCGTAACGATTAAAAAGTTCGCTCTCGACCGTTTTCGATTCGCTGTAACGATAGGAAACATCGCCGCTGCCGGAAACCGTCGTCACCCAGCGTCCGTCCGCACCGATTTTTCCGCCGACCGTCAGATTTTTATTGCGATGAATGCCCGTTTCCGCCGTCCCGTTCATGACGACTTCGGCATTCAATTGCTTCACTTCTTCGCCCACATTGAAATCGTCCACGAAAGCATCGCGCAAATGGCCCGCGATCGTTTTCGTGTCGCCGGTCGACTTCAGCGTCAATACGCCATTATTCGCGCGAAGATACACATCGCGGTCACTCTTAAGATTCGCGTCGCCCGTCACCGTGAGAACGGAATTTCCGACGACTTTCGCCAGCGGATCTTTGCGGTACGAAATCGGAATCGGAGTAATCGCCAAAATATCGCTGTTCGCTTTTACGGTGACCGTCCCGGCATTCCCGGAAGAATCGCGACCCGCGCCGACGGAAATATCGCCCTTCGCCGTTTCCGCGCTGCCGGCAAATGTCACCGTCTGATTATTGTTGTACGTCACATCATTCGACGAACCGGCGTAACTTGCAATCGCAAACGCCACATTGATGAAGGTATCACTGAAAATGTCCGCATCGTTTCTCGCGCCGATTCCGATTGAGCCGCCACGATACGAAGCGTTGTATTCTTTCGCATCCGTGCCGGAATAATCTTTTTCCGTCACGCCGCTCGCCTCGGTCGTATCACCCGCGATGAAAGCCGCGCCTTTCCCGACATTGACATTCGTATTCGCCGTCACCGTATTTTCGTTATTGATATGCGCCGCGGAAACACCCGACGCGGTGACGATGCCCTGATATTCTTTGGAAACGATATTGCTCTTCGCATCGACGGCAATCGCTTTTTTATCGTAAGCCGTCACGCCGTTTTCTTTTTCTTCGTCCGTGAGTGCCGCCGCGCCCGCCGTGACGAGAGAATCTTCCCCGATATCGACTTTCGTATTGTGCGTGATTTTCGTCACGGAGACGATTCCGTTTCCGTTTGCGACGGACGCGCCGATCGTATTTCCGTTTTTCTCGCCTTTATTGTCTTTGATGGTTTCATTCGTCGCGGTGATTTCCGTTTCCTCATCGGAAGAAACGAAAGTCCGCGCGCCCAGATTCACGTGAGAATCGGACGTAATCGTCACGCGAAGATCCCCGCCGTTCCCCGTCACGCCGACGGCGCCGACCGCATTCATGTCGATGTGCTCATTGTCTTGATGATCGGAGAGAAGTTTTACTTTTTTGCCGATGAGCACCGAATCGTTTCCGATTTCGACGGCGGTTTTCGTATCCATATCGATTTGGGAAACGGCGACCGAGCCGCTGATGACGCCGCCCGATCCGGCCGTCGCGCCCGCATACGCATTGAGCGCATCCGTTTCCTTCGGTTTATTCATTTTCGCCGCGACCGTCAGCGTGTCTTCGGCGTACATTTCCGTATCGTGCCCGATTGTGACGAGCGCTTTATCTTCGGAAACGGTCTTCGCCACCGTGGTGCCGACACCGGCAAGGCCGACGCCATAGGAATTCGCCGTCGCTTTCAATACCGGCGTATTGTCCGCCGTGACGGCGACCGTCTTTCCTTTCAATCCGACATTATTTCCGATTTCGACTTTCGACGTGACTTTTGAAGAAAGGGAAACGCCCGTCCCCGTGCCGCTGAAAATGCCGACATTCGCGCCGACCGCGCCCGCTTTGAGATTCGTATCCGCATTCGCGTAAATATCGATTTCGGGCATCTGCGAGGCATCCGTTTCCTCATCGTAAATGCCGCTCACGATGCTGCCGTCTTCCAAAATCGTTTCCGCACTGCCGTCGACGGAAGATGTGATGACGGCGCCGTTCAATGCACCGATAATCGCAGCGGAAGCCCCCGCGAGTGCCGAATCGAAAATGCGCGTATTCGTCGAGCCGATCGTAATCGATTTTCCCGTCACGGCAGACACGCGAGACAATTCGCCGAGCACCGTTTTGACCGTACTCGTGTCGTTCCACGTTTCCTCCGTGCCCTGGACGGACGCGACGGCGGAACCGGATGCGCCGCCCGTTTCATTATCCATTTTGTGTGTGGAATTTGCCGTAATCGTGACGTCATCCGTCGCGCCGATATATGCCATGTCGCCGACGGACGTCTTCGTCGTCGTATCCGCATTCACGACGGAAACTGACGCGCCGACGGAAGCGTAAAGGCTGCCGGAGCCGTTTCCCATGCGGTTTTCCATCAAAATATTGTCATCGGCTTGGATTGTGACTTTGCCCGCTTCGATTTGCGACGCGGTGCCGACGGAGGCGAGCGTCCCTTTTTCACCGGGCGCTTCCGGCGCCGTCGAAGAAATTTGCGTCTTCGTTTTTTCTTTGATTCGATTCAAAGCGGAATGATCGTACGTCGAAAGAGCGGCCGCCACATCGGATTTATTCATTTCGATGTCGAGCCATTCTTCCGGCGTCATCGTGGTCCCGTCTTTATCGGCCTGCGCGGAAACGAGTTTCTTATCCGCATCCGAAAGCGTGTTTCCGAAATTGTAAACGGAAATGCTGCCGGTCACGCCGACACTTCCGACGGAAACGGCAATCGCATTCGACCACACTTTATCCGCGTGATCGGAGGCCGTGACGGAGAGCGCTTCGCCGGCGTAGACGGTATTGGCCGCGCCGAGATACGCATTCGTCTGCGTGCGAATGACGCCGATATCGATGGCCGCGCCGATGCTGGCACCGCCGGAGCCCGCGCCGCCGTAGACGCCGCTCTTGAGGCTCTTAATCTGATGCGTCGCGTCGACGATGACTTGGTTTCCCGTATCTTCGACCGAATTGATTTTGACATTGCTGCCCGTGTACGCTTTCGTAATCGCATTGAGATAGAGAATATTCAGCGCGCCGGCCAGCCCGAAAGAAGCGCCGCCGGAGCCCTGCACGGTGTAATTTTCGATTTCTTCCGTATTTTTCGCGAGGATGGAAACATTTCCTCCCTTTGTCTTTTTATCCGAAAGGAGCGCATCCGCCGAGAGAACCGCTCCGCTGCCGACATAGGCTTCCGTATCTTTCACGATTTTCGTCACGCCCATCGCAACGCCGCCGCCGGCACTTCCGCCGATGGCAAGGCCGCCGTTTCCGCCGCTCAAAATCGTTTCGTCCGTCGCGGAAAGCGTGATGCCTTTCGTCGTCGCCGCGAACGCATCCGATCCGATATGCGCTTTCGTCGTCGTATCGAAGACATTGGCGCCCGCCGTCCCGGAAACGCCCGCCGTGCCGCCGATGCCGCCCGCAATCGTCGCATAGGTGACGTCCGTCTTATGTTTCGCTTCCACTTTGGCGGTTTCCGCGATAATGCCCGCGCGTTCGCCCAAGTACGCCTGCGTGTCCGCCGTGAGCATGACGGTGGAATTCGTAAGCCCGATGCCCGCATTGGCTCCGCCGCCGATACCGCCCGCGCCGGCGCCCTGCGTGAAACGGGATTCCGCTTCGACGGTCGTATCGCCGACCAGTATGATATCGGTATCATCGCCCATGTACGCTTTTGTCGTCATGGTCGCAAAGGTTTCCGAAGCCGATCCCGCGAAGCCGACTTTTCCGAGGGTCGCGCCGAGACCGGCCGCCGCCGTCGTGGAATCGGCCGTATTTTCCGCACGCACCGTCAGCGCCGGATTTTTTTCGGTCCGGCCCGTGATTTTTGTATTTTTCCCGATAAAAGCTTCCGCCGTCTTATCCACGACTTCGACCGCCGCCGAAAGACCGGCACCGACCGCGCCTTCCGCCGAGACGCCCGCCGCGCCGCTTCCCGTCGAAAGCGTCGTCGTATCTTTGGCCGTGACGGAAACGGCGCCCGTCCGGGAAAGGCTCGTTTCCTCGGCATCCGTTTCATCTTCGCCGATATACGCTCTCGTATCCGTCGTGATATCGTGCGCACCCGCAGCACCCGCGCCGCCATTTTGGAGACCGATTCCCGCCGCCGCCGCGACCGAAGTCAAATCCACCGTCGAATCGGCATTGACCGTAATATCGCCCGGGTTTACCAATATGGCGCCGCTCTTGATACCGGCATACGTATGCCCCGTATATTTCTGCACATCGACGGCAACGCCCGCGCCGGTCCCTTTCGAAACGGAAAGCCCGCCCGCCATGCCGAAGAGATATGCTTGGTTTTTCGCTTGAATCGTGACGTCGCCGTCATTCAAAATATCGTAATAGCCGTCTCCCAGATACGCATCCGTCATCTGTTCGATATGATTCACGGTAATGGAGCCGGAGCCCGCGAACAAATCTTTGCCGCCGGCCGCGCCGACTGCGACGACTTTCGCCGTGCTGTCCTCATCCGATTTTTTCGCCGAGCCGTTGTACGAATTATCCGCCGTAATCGACAGATCTTTCAATTTCCAAGATGTCGTCCCCGCGGCCGTATTGTCGCTCACATGCGCATCGACCGTCGAATGATTCACCATGACGGCCATCGAAGCGCCGACCGCCGAATCTTTGGCAACGCCGAGCGCGCCGACACCGACCGTCGCCGTCCCGTGATTTTTGGCGGAAACGGTGAGCGCCCCGACATCCTGTTCTTGATTGCTTTCAAGATATGACTTCACCGTATTCTGAATCGAGTTTCCGGAAATCGAGAAACCGCCCGCAAATTTCCCGGTGCCCGAAGCCGACGCCGTCATTGCCGTGAGATTGCTCTTTTCTTCCGCCGCGAGAGTTACATTTCCCGAAGCCGATCCGTCGGACACGCCGGAAAACGCCGTATCTTTAGCGTAACTTTCCACATCCGCACCGATGTAATTGACCGAAAGAGATGCGCCCACGGCTTTCCCGGTCATATCCGTCGACAGGGAAAACGCCCCCGTATACGAATTGATTTCACTCTCATCGACCGCTTTGATCGCCACCGCTTCATTCGCTTTGACAGTCGCATCCTTCGCATACGCTTTCGCATCCGTATTGATGATATTGAGGCTCACCTGCCCCGCGCCGGAATTTCCCTTCGACGTGCCGCTGCCGCTTCCCGCGATATTGGTAATTGTCTGATCGTTATCGGAAACAATCGTCAGCGATTCGTCGATGTCCTTTTCTTCGTCATCTTTCTTTTCCGTCTTCGTCGTGCCAGTGAGCGCCAAAGTCGCGCCGTCGACATACGATTCGTTATGGCTCGTCACCGCGTTGTACATGAAACTCATCGCAATCGCACGGCCTTCGCGCGCCGTCGTATCCGCCGCCATCGCCCCGGTGCCCGCGAAAATCAGGCTGTCATTATTCGATTTCAGCCGCAGCGCATCCGCCGTAATCGTCGAAGCCTTCCGAGCCGCGCCCGTCGCATCCGTCGTATCTTTTTGTTTCGCCACATAGGCTTTCGCCGTGTCGTTCACATTATTAACGGAAACATTCGCCGCGACCGCCCAGCTCTTTTTCTGCTGCGCGACTTCCTGCTGATTGGCGCCGTTCGCTCCGCCCATATTTTCAATGGCATTTTCCGCGCCGTCCAAAGGATTATCTCCTTCTTCATTGAAAAGTTCGCGCAGAAAATCCCCGTAATCTTCATCGTCATTCTCTTCGCCGTCCACGTGGAAACCGTTTCCGCCGCCGGCATTCACCGCATTTTGATTGGCATTTTCATACGTCACGGCACCCGCCACGGCAAAAGCGATAATGCTGCCGGTATTTTTCGCCGTCACATCCGTATCGCCCCACACCGTCATATCGCCGGACAAAATCGCTTCCGTCGTGCGATAAATGCCGTTGTACGCAATGGACGCACCGATGCCCTTCGCTCCGCCGACACCGACGCCGCCCGCGAGATTGATATGGCGCGACAAATCATCGGCGGAAACGGAAAGATCGCCGTTCGTCACTTTCACCTTCGAATTTTCGATCCGCGCTCTCGTCGTATTATCGATGCGGGAGAGCCCCAAGGTCGCATCGAACGCGACGGATTTCGCTCCGTTTCCGGCCGCGCCCATTCCGATATTGAGCGCTTCCGTATTCGCTTTGACATTGATCCCGGTTTTCGCCGTGACATCGGCGCCGTCGTCGATATAGGCATTCGTTTCATTTTCCTGCAAAAGCCAATAAATGGAACCGCCCAGCCCGTCTTCGGCCGCTTTCGTCGGATCGATGCCGCTGATATTGAATAATTTATCCTGCTTCCAGAAACAGCACACGCCGCTTCGCAAAATCGTCGGAATGCTGCCGACAAAATTCACCGTCGTGATATCCGTCGTGCCCGTCACATTGACGTTTCCGCCGGCCTCGACTTTAGGCGCCGCGGCCGTCGAATCCTTTTTCGCAATGTACGCTTTGGCGCTGTTGTCGTAATTCGTCCAGACGACGGAGCCGGAGAAATCGGCATTTTCGCCCTTCCCGGCCGCCTGCGACCAGCTGTCCACGAGCGGCTGCACCCAGGTATTTTCATAGAACATCAAATTAAAAGCCTGCGTCATCAATTGCGTCATCGGCGTCGTGGACGCGTATTTCGTCTGCCACGGAATTTCCGTTTTCGCGGTGACGGACACTTCATTCGTCGTCTTCACATCGCCCGTCAGTGCCGCTTCCGAATGATTCGATTGCGACGTATAGGAAATGGCAAGCGCCGCCGTGTTTTTATTCAGTTTCTCCGTTTCCCGACCCTGATCGTCCTTATTCGTTTTCTCAAATTGATAGGAGCCGGAAATATTGCTCGTGCGGGAAAGTGCGTGTGCGTACACGGAAAGAGAATTCGCCCCCGCCGCATCGTTTCCCGTATATTTTCCTTCCGTCAACGCAGCCGAAAGTCCGCGCACTTTGCCGGAAACGGTCGCATTGGCGTTGTTATCGCTCACGAGAAGCGCCGTGCCGCCGTTCACGCCGAATTTATCCGAAAGGGGAAGCCACTGCCGCGCATTCTGATTTTGATTCACATTGGCGCGCATGCCGATCCAATTTTTAAATTTCGTCCAAAGCTGCGTGCCGGCCGCCATGGCCTTTTCCGAAATCGGATCCGTGACGGGCGTCATAGCCCAATCGCCGTTCGCCGCAACGGCGGACACCGTATCCGGCTGATATATCGCATCGCCTTCGCTGTAGGGCATGAGCGTCGTATCCGCCGTGACGGAGACATTGCCGTTCGAATAAATCGTCCCCGCCATTGTCGCGTTCGCGTCCGTGTCCACGTTTCCGTACGTCACCGCGAAAGCGAATTGCCCGTAGGACGTCGCCGACGCCGAAAAAGCGCGCCGCGTGTACGCTTCGATATTCACATCGCCGACGGAAATGATATTCGTCTTCGCGCCGATATTCGTGCTCACATCGCTCGTGAGATACCCGAACGTCACATCCACGCCGAGCGGGATTTTAGCCGACAGGAAACTCGGATCCTTGAGCATCAGGGAAACTATATTGTGCCCCTCGGCTTTAATGTCCGTTTCCCCTTCCGCATATAAATTGCTGTCGTCCACCGTGATACGCGAATTCACCGTGCTGCGTCCGGCCGTGAAACCGGCGCCGAGGCCGCTCACCGTTTTCGTCGTGATTTCGCCCGTCGCATTCGTGCCGACAGTAATGTTTCCGTGCAAATTATCCGTCGACGGATTCGCAACGGCGGACATATCCGTCTTCGCGATTTTGATATCCGCATCCGACGTCGTCACCGTGACGGAACCGAGCAACATGAAACTGTCCACGAGGCCGCCGATGGCATCAATAAATCCGGAATCCTCCGTCGTCTCGATATCCGCCTTGATTTCCGCTTCCGTTTTTCCGTACGTGTCGCGCGTATCGTCCAAGACCGCATTCGTTGTCGTCGT
>CAVJQK010000038.1:0-9549 GCA_963651795.1 Erysipelotrichaceae bacterium
TATGGGGTTTTCACCGTCTCAATCGTTTTTTCGGAGGAGAAAAGCATGGAGAATCGGATTGTGCTTGTGATGGGCGGCGCGCGCAGCGGGAAAAGTGAATTTGCGGAAAAATTGATGCATAAAACGTCCGGTCAGCGCAAAGGGTATATCGCAACCGGCCAAATCCTGGATGAGGAAATGCGGTATCGCGTCATTGTTCACAAAGCGCGTCGTCCGGCATCGTGGAAAACTTTCGAAGTCATGCATGAAGCGGCACCGATGATGAAGGAAATTTTGTCCGAATCGGATGCGGTGCTTTTCGATTGCATCACGATGTACGTGAGCAATTTGCTCATGGATCATATCGATCATCGCCGTGTGGAAACGCTTGGGGTGGAGGATTTGGAACAGCTTCGCGACATTCTCACGAATGATCTGGAAGCGATGTTTTCTTTGATTTCCGAATATCAGGGAAAGGAAATCATTTTTGTGTCGGATGAGCTCGGGATGGGAATCGTACCGGGAAATGCGATGAGCCGTGTATACCGGGATTTGGTCGGGCTGGCGAATCAATATATCGCGCAGCGCGCCGATTCGGCCTATTTATCCGTCGCGGGCATTACCATCGACCTGAAAAAGAGCGAGGTGCATTTGTAATGGCAAAATATGCCATGTTTCAGGGGACAAGTTCGCATGTGGGGAAAAGTATTTTAACGACGGCTTTTTGCCGTATTTTGAAACAGGACGGTTATCGCGCGGCGCCTTTCAAAGCGCAGAATATGGCGCTCAATTCCTATGTCACCAAAGAAGGCGGGGAAATGGGCCGCTCGACAGTGGCACAGGCGGAGGCGGCCGGATTGGATCCTGTCGTGGAAATGAATCCGGTGCTTTTGAAACCGACGGGAAATTCCTGCTCGCAGGTGATTTTGCTCGGGAAATCCGTCGGAAATTACAGCGCCAAAGATTATCAGGAACGTTACAGCCAAAAAGCTTGGGATTCCGTCGTAAAAGCGATGGAGTACATGAAATCGCATTTCGATATTCTCGTTATCGAAGGGGCGGGAAGCCCGGCCGAGGTGAATCTCAAAAAGAACGATATCGTCAATATGCGCATTGCGAAGACTTTGCATGCGCCGGTATTTTTGATTGCCGATATCGATCGGGGCGGGGCGCTGGCCTCCATTGTAGGGACACTCATGCTGCTCGATGATGATGAAAGAGAACTGGTCAAAGGCCTCGTCATCAATAAATTCCGCGGAGATATCACTCTTTTGGAACCGGCTCTCACATTTTTGGAAGAAAAAACGGGCGTACCCGTATTGGGCGTCATTCCGTTTTTGGATAAGCTCGGCATCGATGACGAAGATTCCGTTTCCTTACAGGAAATGCCGAAAGATACCGTCATGCGTGACATTCATATCGCCGTCATGCAAACGCCGAAAATTTCCAATTTCACGGATTTCGACGCGTTTACGCATGAGCCGGACGTGAACGTGCGTTTCGTGCAAAAAGGAGATCTTCTCGGAAATCCGGATTTGATTATTCTGCCCGGTTCGAAAAATACGACGGAAGATTTAATATATTTGAAACGAAACGGGTATGCCGCGGAAATCTGTGAAATGGCCAAAGAGGGGACGCCCGTCATCGGCATTTGCGGCGGCTATCAAATGCTGGGAGAAGACGTCCGAGATTCGCTCCATACGGAAAGCGAAAACGATGCGGTGGAAGGATTGGGATTGTTGCCTCTCGTGACGACGATGCGCGGCGTGAAAAATACGTACCAGGTAAAATGCGATTGCGCGTCGTTGCCGTTCCTCGGCATGGATTATAACGGGCAAAATTTGTCCGCTTATGAAATTCATATGGGGGAAACGGTACTGACGGGCGATGTGCGTTCGCTGTTTCATATCACAAAAAGAAGCGAAACCGATGTCGATGTGACGGACGGATACATCAATGATGCCGGAAATGTGTGGGGGACGTATTGCCACGGCATTTTCGACAATGACGAATTGCGGCGCGCGCTCTTGAATGCGCTTCGCGCCGGAAAAGGATTGGAACCGCTTCCGATTTCTTTCCGTTATCGTGCGTATAAAGAATCGGAATTCGATCGGCTTGCCGATACGGTGCGTCGCCATTTCGATATGAAAAAATTCTATCGCATTCTGGAGGAAGAATGACGGACAATGTATGGTTGGCGGCGATTCCCGCATGGGCGTTTCTGATCGACACCGTGTGCGGAGATCCGCGTTCTTCTCTTCATCCCGTCGTTTTGATCGGACGCGTGATTTCGTTTTTCGAAAATCTGTTATATCCGAAAGAGGGGGCTTCTCACGGAGCATTGCTTTTCCGCGGGACGCTTGTCGTCTTTTTGACGGTTTTCGTCGTCGGTGCGATTACGTTTTTCCTGACTTCTTGGACGGGGGAATTCGGCGCGGCGGTCTATGCGGCGGTGTCGGCTGTCGTGCTGTATTTCACGATTACGCCGAAAGCGCTTGCGCGTGACGGTCTCGAAATTTACGCACTTCTTCGCGACGGAAATATCGTAAAAGCCAGGCAGCGCCTTTCCTGGATTGTCGGACGGGATACGGAAAATTTGGAAGAATCGGATATTGCGAGAGGCGCCGTGGAAACGATTGCGGAAAATACGACGGACGGCATTTTGTCACCGCTCTTTTATTTCCTTTTGTTCGGTCCCGTCGGTGCGGCTTGTTACCGCGCGGCGAATACGATGGATTCCATGCTCGGTTACAAAAACGACAGATATTTATATTTCGGTCGCACGGCGGCGCGGCTTGACGATGTTTTGAATTACATTCCCGCGCGTATTACGTTTCTTCTTTTTGTTTTCGCTTCCTTCCTCATCGGGTTGGATGCGAAAAATGCTTGGAAAATCGGACTTCGCGATGCGAAAAAACATCCCAGCCCGAACGGCGGATACGCGGAAGGGCCGACGGCCGGCGCGCTCCATGTGCGCCTCGGCGGTTGGAATTATTATGAAGGGAAACCGGAATTCCGCGAATATATGGGAGATCCGGACAGACCTTTGGTCGGCCGCGATATTTTGCAATCGCTCAAGCTGATGTATGCGGCGACGATGATGTTTATCGGTTGTATGACGGGAATTTTTCTGATAGGGTAAACGATGCGTGCCTTCATAATCGGGCTCCAGTTTCTGACGAGGATTCATCTTTTCAAGGAAACGGAATGGAGCGATGAAAATTTCGGAAAAAGTGTGAAATATTTTCCGCTGATCGGCGGGATTATCGGGCTTTTGCTTTGCGGCCTGCTTTTTGTGTTGCAATCTTTGGATTTGCCGCTTTTGACCGCATTTCTGCTGGTCGCCGCCGAATTTTTGATCACGGGCGCCATGCATGCGGACGGGCTGATGGATTCGGCCGACGGATTGTTCTCCGGCCGCACAAAAGAACGCGCGCTCGAAATCATGAAAGACAGCTTGGTCGGAAGTTTCGGCCTTTTGGCTTTCGTATTTGTCGTGCTTTTGAAAACGGCGGCGCTTGCCTCCGTCGGAGATGAATTGTATTTGCTCTTGGTGGCGATGCCGACAATCGGACGGCTCAATATGGTCATTTCCATTTGCGAATATCCGTATGCGCGCAAGCACGGTTTCGGAAAATCTTTTGCCACGTATCGCGACAGTCATGCCGTGGCCGTTGCTTTTATTTTCGCTCTTCTTCCGGCGTTGTATTTCGGATTTTCCTATTTGGTCTTGGCCGGTTTCGGCATTTTGACGGGACTGTTACTCAATCGTTGGATTGTGTCCAAAATCGGAGGCACGACGGGGGATACGTACGGATTTGTGACGGAAATTTCCGAGGTCGTCATGGCGATGGCCTATGTGATGATGTTGCGGGGACAGCTATGGTTCATATCGTAAAAGCGCCCGGTTCTTGCGGGGAATTTATTCAGGGATATATGGACGGGTCGTCCTTTATGGTGACGTGTCCGATCGATCGATATTCCGTCGCGGAAGCGCGTGAAGGGAAATTGATTTCGCGTCTCCCGAAAAAAGCGGAATCGGCCAGACGGCGCACTTTGGAGAAACTCGGTATGAGCGGGCGCTCCATAGATGTGCGTCTTTGTTCGGAAATTCCGCTCGGGAAAGGGATGGCGTCCAGTACGGCGGATATCAGCGCCGTGTGCCAGGCGGCGGCTTTGGCATGCGGGCGAAAATTGACGCCGGAAGAAATTGCGGAAATCGCCATTTCCATTGAACCCAGCGACGCGACATTTTATGAAGGGATCGTCCAATTCGATTACCGAAAAGGGCGCTTGATTAAGAAACTCGGGCAGGCGCCGCCCATGCAAATTCTGATTTTCGATTGCGGCGGAGAAGTCGATACGCTTTTATATAATTCCCGCAAAGATTTGGTGGCGCTGCAAAAAGAAAATGAACCGGAAATCCGGCGCGCCGTTTCCTTATTCGAAAAGGGAATGCGTGAAGGAAATCCGGCGCTCATCGGAGAGGCCGCGACGATTTCCGCTTTTGCCAATCAACTCCTTTTGTACAAATCGGCGCTGGAGCCTTTATATGAAACGGCGAAACAGGCGGGCGCTCTCGGCATTGCGGCCGCTCACAGCGGGACGGTGCTCGGCGTGATTGCCGCCGCGGACGCGGATGTCAAAGATATGAGAAACATGATTTCCTATCGCCTCGGCGATCTGGTCACGTATTTGGATTGCGTGAATGTCACAAATCTGGGGATGGTGACGGAAGAATGAAAGATTTCGGACACGGCGGCGATATTTTCGTCATGGATGAAACGGAACGGGAAACGTTTCTCGATTTTTCCGTCAATATCAATCCGCTCGGCATGTCGCCGAAAGGGCGGGCGGCCTTGGCGGAATTTTTTTCGCGCGAAACGCTTCGGTATCCGGATATCGAATGCCGCGATTTGAAAAAAGCGATTGCCGCGCATGACGGCGTGCCGGCGGAGGGAATCGTTTGCGGAAACGGTGCCACGGAGCTCATGTACGCATTAATGCGCGTTTTGAAACCGTCCGCGGTCTATGTGCCGGCGCCCTGTTTCAGCGAATATGCGCGGGCCGCGGCGGCCGAAAACATTCCGGTCGTTTCCTATCCGCTCGATAAAGATCATGATTTTGCCGTGACGAATTGGGATTTTTTGCAAAATCTTCCCAAAGGTTGCGTGCTGTATGCCGGGCATCCGAATAATCCGGACGGACGCCTTCTTTCCGAAGAAGATTTTCTGCGATTGGCGATGGCTGCCGAAAAGGCGGAAGGTCGGCTCATTATCGACGAATCTTTCATTGATTTTTATGACGGAAACTTATCCTATCGAACGAGAATTTCCGAATTTCCGCAAGTCATCGTCATCACATCTCTGACGAAATTTTATGCGGTGCCCGGTCTTCGCATCGGCTGCACGTTTTCCGCACCGGAAACGGCCGAAACCATAGCGGCGGCGCTGTATCCTTGGAATGTCAACGGACCGGTGCAGCTTTATATTTGCGCCGCACTTTCCGATACGGACTACATTGAGGAAACGAAACAATTTGTCCGGGAAGAGAGCGTACGCCTCCGGCACGCGCTTACTTCCGTGCCGCATATCAAAATCTATCCCGGCACGGTGAATTTTGTATTGCTTTCTTTGACGAACGGCCGTGACGCCGCTTGGCTTCAGGGAAAATTATTACCGTATAAAATTTTCATTCGGCAATGTGGCAATTATGAAGGATTGAACGACACCTTTTTCCGCGTCGCCGTACGGACGACGGAAGAAAACGAAAAACTGCTCCATGCGCTTTCGGAGGTCTTATCATGCTGACGATTTATTTTCTTCGCCACGGACAGACGGAATGGAATTTGGTCGGAAAATATCAGGGGACGAAGGATGTTTCCTTATCGGAAGAGGGGAAGAAACAGGCAAAAGCCGCCGCGGAGTGGTTTGACGATATTCCCGTCGATGCGATTTACACGAGCCCGCTGCGGCGCGCCTACGTGACGGCCGAGATGCTTTCGAAACGAAAACATATACCGCTCCGAATCGAGCCGGATTTCTCGGAAATTTGTTTCGGCGATTGGGAAGGGCTGACGTATGACGAAATCGAAGCCGCGTTTCCCGGGAGCATCGCCAAATTGTACGACCGGCCGGATGAATGGGAAATTCCTCATGCGGAAAAATTCGAAGACGTCCGGACACGCGTCATGAGAGGCATTTCGAAAATTTTGGAAACGGACTTGCCGGAAACGAATAAAACGGTCGTCATCGTGAGTCACGGAGCGGCCATCCGCATGATGCTTTGCGGACTTTTGGATCTTCCGATACGTTATTCCTGGCATTTGTCGCAAAGCAATGCGAATATTTCCTGCGTGCATCATTACGACGGGGGAGAAAATTGGCTGTTTCTTTTGAATAGCTTGGAACATTTAAAAAGCCGAAAAAATATTCCGCAGGATGCAAAGCTCCTCGACGGAAAAACCGTATAAAAATTTCATAAATTCCGAAAACGCACGTAATTGTGCGTTTTTAGAATGCATTAAAAAACTTTTATTTTTTCATTGACAAAATGAAGGATGAATATTATTATTAAAAATAACTCTTGATATTTGTCTGACGATCGGAAAACCGGGATTTCCGAATTCTAAAGGAGTGATACTTATGGATAAAAAATGGTTGGGTCTTGCGCTGGCCGGATTAATTGCACTGGGCGGCGGATATTATTACTACTCTTCGGCAAAGACGGAAGTCAAAGATGAGTACACATTGGGTACGGTGTCGAAAGGAAATATTTCCGTCACCATCGATGCGACGGGCACGATTGAGCCTGTGAACAGTGTCGATTTGTCCGCGACCGTTTCCGGTACATTGCAGTCGGTCCTCGTCAAGCAAAACGAAAACGTCACCAAAGGGCAGCAAATTGCCATTATCGAATCCAAGGCAGCCACTTCCGCATTGAAACAGGCGGAAAACACGCTCGCCAATAAGGAATCGTATTACAACCGTTTGAATATTCTGTATGAGCAGGGTGCGATTTCGTACCAGGATATGGATAATGCGCGTCTGGAATATTTGAACAGCCAGGCCGCGTACGATAAAGCGCAGGCCGATGTCAATGATACCATCGTCTATGCACCGATGGACGGCACGGTTATCGGGGAGCCGATGAAAGAAGGCGCCACCGTTTCTCAGGGGCTGTCCAGCCAGATGATTATCGCAACCGTCGCCGATTTGTCGGAAATGGAAATTCAGCTTTTGGTCGATGAAACGGATATCGGCGAAATTACATTGGGGCAGGGCGTGGAATTTACCGTCGATGCCTATCCGAATCGTACGTTCCACGGCGTTGTCGATAATATTTCCAAGAAGGAAAATTCTTCGTCGTCTTCGAGCTCTTCTTCTTCCGTCGTGTATTACACCGTGTACGTTACGATTAATCGAGATGAGCTGGAAGGGCTGTATCCGTCCATGACGGCGCGCGCCGAAATCAAAGGACGTGAAAATAAAGATACGCTCATCGTACCGGTGACCGCGATTCGCAGCGACACGACCGGTTCCTATGTCTATAAAAAAACGGGCAAGAGTGTTGAAAAAGTCTATGTAACGACGGGCATCACGACGAATTCCAATGTGGAAATCACAAAAGGCCTTTCCGAAGGAGATGAAATCGTCGTTTCCGGTACGGTTTCCCAAGAAAAAGTGACGAAGTCGGCGAAAGACAGCCGTCCGGGCCCGGGGTTCTGATCATGGCCGGGAATCAAAGCGCGCCGGAGGAAGTCATCCGGCTTACGCATATCGGGAAATCGTATTTCCTCGCAAACAATCAGGAAGTGCCGGTTCTCAAGGATATCAATCTCTCGATTTCACGAGGAGAATTTGTATCCATTATGGGCCCTTCCGGCGCGGGGAAATCCACATTAATGAATATTTTGGGCTGCTTAGATCGGCCGTCAAAGGGTTCGTATATACTTGACGGAAACGAAGTCGCCAGCCAAACGGACGACGAATTGGCCTATACCAGAAACAGAACCATCGGTTTCGTATTTCAATCCTTCAATCTGCTTCCGCGTCTTTCGACCGTCGATAATGTGATATTGCCGATGATATACGGAAATGTATTTAAATCGGAGCGACGGAAACGCGCCGTGGAAATGTTGAAACATTTGGGCTTGGGCGATCGCATCGACCATATGCCGAATGAACTTTCCGGCGGGCAGCGTCAGCGCGTGGCCATTGCCCGTGCGCTCATCAACGATCCGGCGATTATCATGGCCGATGAACCGACGGGGAATTTGGACAGTAAATCGACGACCGATGTCATGGAAATTTTCACGGAGCTGTATCAATCCGGGAAAACCGTTCTCCTTGTCACGCACGAATTGGATGTCGCCGATTATGCGACGCGTCACGTCATTCTCTCCGACGGCGCCATCAGCAAAGATGTGAGGGGGAAATTGCAATGACGAGTATTTACTTCGAAAGCGTCCTCATGGCCTGGGAGTCCATCATCGCATCCAAATTGCGCTCCCTCCTGACCATGCTGGGCATCATCATCGGCGTCGCGGCCGTTATCGCATTGATGTCTTTGGGCTACGGCGTGCGCGAAAATATTGAAAGTAATATTTCCTCTCTGGGTTCCAATCTTTTGACGGTATCGCCGGGGACGAGCCGGAAACCGGGCGTGCGTCCCGCTGCCGGATCTATGGAAACTCTGACGTATAAAGATTATTTAGCCGTAAAAAATTTGCCGAATATCGCACATTGTTCTCCGATGGTCCGCAGCAGCTACGTCGTCGTCGCCGGCAATAAAAACTGGACGACAACCGTCTACGGCGTCACGTCGGAATACAAAGACGTTTCCAGCCTGGACGTCACGGAAGGGCGCTATTGGACGGAAAAAGAATTCGAAGCGCGCGCCCGCGTCGCCGTCATCGGAAAAACCATTGCGGAAAATTTGTTCGGCACCGAAAGTCCGATCGGGCAAAAACTTCGTATCAATAACGATCCGTTTACCGTCATCGGCGTGCTCGAAGAAAAAGGATATTCTTTCTCCGATCAGGACGATCGCATTCTCTGTCCTTTTTCCACCGTGCAGGAACGCATGATGGGGATTACCTATCTGAATTCCATCACGCTCACCACCGTTTCCTCCGACGTCATGAGCCAGGCGGAAACGGATATTACGAATCTGCTCCGGACGCGTCACAGACTTCTCGCGACGGCCGACAATGATTTTTCCATCAATAATTCGCAGGATATTTTGGAAACGATGGAAAGCACCACGCAATCACTGACGATTTTCCTCGGAAGCATTGCCGCCATTTCTCTCATCGTCGGCGGTATCGGCATTATGAACATCATGCTTGTTTCCGTCACGGAACGCACGAAAGAAATCGGCATCCGCAAAGCGCTGGGCGCCACTTATGAAATGATTATCATCCAATTTTTGATTGAGGCCGTCACCATCAGTATCGCGGGCGGGCTCATCGGTGTCATTTTCGGGATTATCATGGCGAAAGTAATTCCGCTCATTGTCAGCATGAATACCGTCATTACGGCGGCACCGATTGTGGGATCTTTCCTGTTC
>CAVJQK010000039.1:0-9540 GCA_963651795.1 Erysipelotrichaceae bacterium
GTATTGATGTAATCACCGTGAAGTTTGAGATACGAATCGACCTTGACATTCCCGACGGAAATTTCATGATCTTCTCCGCCCGCCGTGATGCTCACGCGATCGCCGGAAACTTCCACCACATTTACGTTCCCGTACTTGGTGACAATATCGACGGCTCCGTTTATCGCATGTGCATCGGTGCTGTTGATATCGCCCGTTTCCGATTGGATGCTTACATTGTTTTCACCTACGAGAGATCCATAGTTTTCTACACCCTTCTTCGCCGTAAGATTTAAATCTTTCCCGGCCACCAACGTAGAGCCGGAACCGTTATAAATCTTTCCTTCCGAAGAGATGATGTTGATATCGCCTGCCACCTCGGCAATCGAGAAATCTTTCCCGACCGTCATATCGCCTTTCGACGCAAGCGTCAGATCGCCGGCCGTTTGGAAGGAGAAGTCATTATAGAAATTCCCTTCCGGCGCTTCAAGCCCGATATTACCCGTCGCGATCATATATTTCCGCTCTCCGAGCTCTTCGTAGTCTTTGCCGTCCACTTTATAAAAATTGTCGTAATTGATGACATCGCCGTGTTCGGAGCGTAGCGTAATCGTACCGGGTACGACACTGTGGATTTCATCGCCCTTCTGTTCCGTCTGACCCATGGCGACCACATCGCCGCGGTTCAGCACGTCGCCCGCACGGAAGAATTCCATATCGCCCTTGATGGCCGACAGCGTTTTCGTCGAGTCGCCGTCCTTAACGGTAATGGTGACATTTTCTACACCGGTTCCCGTGAAAGACAGATCTTGATCTTCGCCTTCCGCATCCACATAAGACGCCGTCGTCACGATGCTCTTAAGTTCCGCCTCCGACATAGCTTCGATATCCGTATCATCCGTGATTCTCACGTATTCACCGGTCTTATCCGACTTGTAATACTTATACGCTTTCACCACCGAAATTTGCGAACCGTCGACACTCGGCGTGACAGCCGTCCCGGTTCCATTGGCATTCGCCATATAGAACGGACGATTTTCTTCCGTCGCACCACCCGCGATGAGCTCCGCGTTTCCGCCGCCGGCCAAAATATTACCGTTAAGCGTATTCACTACCGAGCCTTTTTCCGCCTTAATGGTGACATTGCCATCGGACGATTCGATATCGGCACTGTTGTAAATACTGCCGTCCGTCGCCGTAATAGAAATGTCACCGCCGGCCGTAATATTCGTCCCGATACTGCTGAGGCCCTCTTTCGCCGTAAGCGTAATCTTACCGCCCGCAGACAAATCTTCCTTCCCTGTATAGAGAACTCCGTTTGCCGCAGACATTTCGATATCACGTACCGCGATATTATAGCTCGAACTACCGTACTGATAACTCGATTCTTTGAAATCATCGTAATTATATACATCGGCCGTTTCGGAAATGAGATGTACGTTTCCTTTCTCCGATTTATCCGATTCCGTATACGCCAGCAAATCGCCTTGATTATAGACGGAACCGTTGCGAATATCCGCCCATTTATCCGTATCGGAAGCTTTCGCCGTCAATGTAATATCGCCGTCCAGTGTGACGATATCGGCATCCGTGATATTAATCACGCGACCTTCATTAGCCGCCAATGTAATATCTCCGCCGGTCGAAAGGATAAGCGCACGGTTAATGACATTGCCATCCGTCGAATTAACGGAAATATCTCCGGCGACGCCCATATTTTTCGCCATATTGGTGACGGATTTCCCGGTGACTTTGAGTGCGCCGTCCGCATAAATATCACTATTTTCCGTCCAAAGTCCCACTGTGACATCGCCGTTACCATTCACGGTGATATTGTGCGCGTTGAGATTATAGACTTGGAATTCACCATCTTCGGAGCTGTTTTCGAGCTTCAAATCACCCATAACTTTGTGATACGTATCTGTCGAATTGGTTACCGTCACTTTCGAATCGCCCACGCCATTGTGGAAGACAATGGCATTGCCGGCTGCCGTACGCTTGCTGTCAAGCACAGCATTCGTGATTTGATTCTGTTTGCCGGAAAGCGTGAGCTCACCCGTCGAATCCGCCGCAAGTTTTGCCGTCTGAATCGTATGCGCTTCCGACTGCGTCAGATCCGTGCCGGCATGAATGGTGACGCCGGTCGAGGTATTCGATTTCACGATTCCGCCTTTGAGCGTCACGGCTTTCTTTCCGTCAATTGTAACGGCATCGGCGGAAACGGTCCCCGCTTCCTGCGTCAAATTCTGCGCAGTCGAGGAAACGGCACTCGCCGCCGTCATATTCGCGGCAATCTTCGTATCCCCGGTCGAATTCGTCGTAATCTTCTGCCCCGCGGTAAGATTTCCGAAAATATTTGTATCTCCGGTCGATATCGTTGTGACATTTCCGTTTGTTGCGGTCACAGCTTTGGAGACATCCAGCGTCGTGCCCGCATTCATGGAAACATTGTTCGCCGCGTTCACCGTTTCCGCTACATTGAGCGAGGTCCCGGCTTTGAGCACGGCATCGACCGTCGCCGTGATTCCGTCACCTTTGAGGTCTACGGCTTTCTTACCGTCAAGCGTCACATTGGCACCGGACATCGTGCCGTCGCTGTGCGTAATATTTTGCGCCGTCACGGAGACATCGCTCGTCGCCGCGACGTTTCCGGAAATCGTCGTATCTCCGGTCGAATTCGTCGTAACATTTCCGGCCGTCACCGTCAAATTGCCGGTCGCTTTGAGATCTTTGCCGGATTTCACATTCATATCCGTGCCCGCTGTCATATTCCCGGAAATTGTCGTATTATCCTTGGATTCGGTCGTGATGTTCTGCCCCGCGGTCACGGCTTTGGAGACATCCAGCGTCGTGCCCGCATTCATGGAAACATTGTTTCCGGCTGTGATTGTTTCGGATACATCAATGGCTTTGCCGGCGTTGAGCGTCACATTGCTGTCGGCTGTGATGCCGGCGCTCTTGAGCGTGATATTTTCTTCGGCTGCGATTTTCACATTATTCGAATTGAGGTCTTTCGATTCTTGTGTGACATTCTTCGCGCCGACGTAGAGTTCTTTCTTCGCGACGATGTCATTATTAAGCGTGAGATCCTGCGTCGATTCGATGCGGACAGTCTCTTCCGCCGTAAGATTTCCGTCAATCTGAAGCGTCCCGTTTGAGCGAAGTCCGATATTGTTCAAATTCGTCCCGGCTTTGCTTCCGGAAACCGCGATATGAAGCACGCCGCCCGGTTTCGTTCCGTCCGTCGCAGTCGTCACACCGTCGATGGCAACGCTATTCGCTGCCTGCACCGTGACGAGCGTCTTACCCGTCTCGCTATTGCGTACACGGACGGCCTTCATCTTCGGCTTGCCCTTTTCGTCGTATTCAATGGTGCCGTCGGCTTTATTTTGTACAGTGCCGACACTGCCTTCGCGGGAAATCAGCGTGAGGCTGCTGCCGTCATTTTCGACTTGGATGCGTCCCAATGCATCGCTATCCTCATCGGCCATAACGATATCTTTCGTCGCCTTAATCACGAGATCTGCGCCGGAAGATGCGGATTTCACCGCGAGATTATTGTTTCCGACATTATCGATGTAAACGCCGACGCCGACGGCGCGGAGGTATCCGCCGTCTTCCGGATTCGCGAGATCCGTCGTAATCGCATGATCGGCCGTCCCGACAGTCGAATTGGCACCGGAAGTAATATTGAGACCCTTCGCCACAATGGCCGCCGTATCGGCACCGCCGGTATAGTAAATATTTCCGAGACCCGCCAAAGATACATCCCCCGCCGCTTTAATGGCTGCGATGGTAAGGTCTTTATTCGCTTTGGTATCGCCGGCTTCGGTGCGGCCCTGGATATAGACATGACCTTCGCTCTTGTCGACAGTCGCGCCCTCGATTTTTCCGATGGTAAGTTTCCCGTCGGCCGTATTCGTCTGGACGCCGATCGGAAGTCTTTCTTTGATGATGAAGTCTATATTGTTTATAGTTTTCTCTTCATCATCATTCCTATAAATATTGACGGTGACGGTCGATGCATCCGCTTTGGAAACGGTCTTCAGCTTTTCGAGGCCTTCGCCCGTATTTCCGAAATCCTTGGAATTGATGGTCGTCTCCGTCTCGCTGTCGAGCCCCGCATTGTCTTTCACATTGATGGTGATATTGTTTCCTTTGACATTCGGAGCTTTGGAAGACGTGGACGGAAGCGTATCGGATGTCGGATTGATGATGCTGTCCGCAATCGTATACAGCAATGCTTTTTCATCCCACTGCTCGTAATTCGCAATCTTATCTTCTTCTTTTTTGACTTTTGCGTTATAAGCATCAATGGCTTCTTGTTTCTCCTTAATCATCGAAGTGCCGGTTTCGCTGCCGCCCAGAAGACCCATCGAGCGCCATTTTTCGAGGAGTGCGCTTTCGTCGGACGTTTTGAGTTCACCGTACGGGAGCGCATCGACGACACTGCCGTTCGCAATATTGAGCACGACATCGCCCGCAGTCGAATAGATTGTCCCGATGCGCATATCGCCTGTCTTCTGCGTGAACGTGATATTTTTGATGGCCTGCGCATTGACGCTCGCCGAAAGCGTATCGCTGTTGATCGGCATCTGCCCGCCGTTCACATCGGCCGTGATGCTGCCGTTTGTGCTCGTAAGGTCAATGCGTTTGGCAGAAATCGTCGTGCCGTCTGCCGTGACAATATTTCCTTCCTTGCCCTTCGTCACAAGCGTGAATGTATCCGTTTCCGCTTCGGTCCCGTTTGCGTATCCCGCGCCGGTCAGATTCACATTGCCCTTGGCACCGGAAGCCGCCGAGACAGTGACGGAAATATTCTGACTGTCTCCGGAAACCGTATTCACCGCCGAGAGATTGACGGTATCGCCTGCCGTGATGTCGATACCGGTGATATCGCCGGCCGCTGCCAGAGACACATTTGCGCCGTAAATGCTGCCGCCCGTCTGCACAATATTTCCCGTTTCCGATTTGACGGTCACGGTGCCGTTCACGGACACACTGTCCGCATCTTTATATACATTTGTATTCCCGACGGATCCCGTAAGCTCGATATTTCCTTTGGAAACGACACTCGTCGTGCTGCTTCCGTCCATCGCACCGATGAATTGGATCGGCACGCTCTGATCGGCTTTGACGCTGTACGTATGGGCAAATTCTTCCCCTTTCGTATTTGTCCAGCGCATGTACGTATATTTATGGCAACCGAGGAACCCTTGCGACCAATGGCGTTCTTCATCAATCTTCGTCGTATCTTCCGTCACTTTATAATAATTAATGACATCCATTACATCTGAAGTGGTCGCCTTCTCGTTCATGCCGATATACGTTCCGTCTGCCTTACCAAGTGTAGACGTGTCTCCCTTTGTACCGGATTCCGTGGTCTGCTTGTCTTTCATCTTTTGGTTCAATTCGGATCGAGTTGAAGACAGACCCCACCATTTCTTGTACCAGGTCGCATCATAAGTCGTCGTCGTACCGACCTGCTTACCTTCCGTCCAATTGTAGCGAAGACCGGTCGTCGGATTGTAGTACGCCGTCTTACCGTCATCACTCTTCGTGAGATAAGTGTAACTGTCGTTCCAACCTTTCTCCGCGCTGTCCCAGGTCAGGGCGCCGGCTTCCGTATCACCCGTCTTTACCATTGTGTAAGTCTTGTAATTCAGATTGCCGTCATCACCACGCGTAATTTCCGTGATGGTCTTTGAGAGCGTATCGCCGAGGCGCACCACGCCTTCCACATCATTGGCAACAAGACTCCCCGTGATAAGATTATTGGAAAGATTATTCGTGATATGAATATCGGAAATACCGTCCAGGCAGATAATCTTCCCGCCGCCCGTGGAGGAAAGGCGCCCGTTGATGAAAATATTGCCGCCCTTGCTTTCGATATCCGGCGTCAAAAGCGTCTTCGTCGTCGGATTGTAGTACACCGGCACGACGTATTCGTAATAGCCGCTCTGTTCGTTGTACGATTCCCCGCCCGTGATGACGCAATAATTCGGATTACCGAGGACGGTATTGTTCGTCACATTTCTGCCGGCATTGTTATCTTCGATTTCCTGCAGACGAGTACCGACAGTTCTGCCCGTATCCGCTGTGGTGATATGATTCTGATTATCCAGCTTCGTATCCGAAGAAATCGTCACATAGAAATTGTCGTAACCGCTCTGCACCGTGCCGTTCAGATTAACATCGGCCGCATTGATGAAAATATTCGAACCCGCGATACGCCCGCCCGATGTATTCTGAACACCGGTATCCACTTTTATTACCGTCTCGCCCTCTTTCTTAACGTATTCAACGGTATTTTTATACTGATCTTTCACATCGCCGCCGATATTTTCGATCCCGTCGATATAGCTCTGCGTGACGCTGCCGCTCGCCGCGATGAGGCGGACCGTCTTACCGCGTACGGCCGTTTCCTTGCCGGTCTTTGCATTTCTGCCGGACACGACAATGTCATCGGCCTGGCTCCGAATTTCGACGGTGCCTTCCTTCGCGTACACTTCGCCGCGGATATTGACATCCGAGAGAATCGGGAATGTCTTTTCGACGCCGTCCACGAGATAATGAATTTGGTCGGTCGCAACGGTTCCGGCATGCTGTGCATTGCCGTGAATCGTAATTGTCCCGGCATCGCCCGCCGCCACGCTGAGCTTGCCGACCGTCTTGCTCGTATCGCGATTGGTTTTGGCGATATCCTGCGCCGTTTCCATGGAAAGATTATTGTAATACATCTTGCCGCCCGGCTCCGTCACGACGACGCTGTTCACATTCGTCGCAAGCGTCGTATTGTTCTGAACCTCAATCGTCGGCGTACCCTTAGCCGTGAGCGTGCCGCTGCCGGAAATATTCTCCGTCTGCGCGTTAATATTACCGCCGGACGCCACCATGTCGGGCAAATCAATGTAATTTACATAAAGTTCGCCGGAAACCACATAATCTTTGGTCGTTGTATCGTATGTCGCAAGACCGGATTTGACCAGTGTTTCCATCAAAGCGGTGTACTCGGCTTCATAGCCCAAGCGCGCGCTGCTGCCTGCCGGATAATCGGTGATAAGTTTCGTGAGCTCCGTGAGGCGGCTCTGGATATTGCTGACGTAATTGTATGTGCCGATCGTGAAATCTTCGGCGGAAATGCCGGCCTTATCCGTTTCCTTTCCGTCCTGATCGTAAATTTTCACGAAATCGCTCATCTTCCGATACGCCGCATTCGCTTTTTCGGATGCCGAAAGTTTTTCATATTCCGCATCACTCAGCACGACGACGTAATTGGACGGTACAGTTTGCGCCGGCGATTTATTCTTGTAATACGCGCTCATGTATTCGTATTGCTCTTTCGTCAATACGACGAGCCCCGTATACGTATCGCCGCCGATGGTGACTTTCTGATAATTGGAAACACCGGCCGTGACGCTTCCCGTCACAGAAATATGATTGTCCGTATCGTATTTTCCGCCCTGCGGATTTCCGTCCTGATTGACATTGAGTTTCCCGTTCGTCTTCGCGACGTAATTCGGATCGCCCTTGCCGCCGTAGCCCGTGTAATAACCGACGAACCAGCTGATGTATTCTTTCCCGATATCGGCGTACAGATTCACATCCTGCACCGCTTCGACATTGCCGGAAATATCGACGATATTATTGATTGTGAAATTATTTTCCAAGGAAGGACCGCCGGCCACCGGAAGAACGGTGCGGTTGAAAACTTCCGCATCCGTCTTAAGATTCAACGTCGAGAATTCGCCCGTATCGAATTTTCCGGCATACAGATTCACATTTTGACGGCTGTAAATATCGCCGTCGATTTTCACTTTATTATTTCTCGTGATATTGTTGTGCGTTCTGCCGAGAACCGCGCCGGCCAGACCCGCACTGTTTTCCGCTTTCGCGCGATTGGAAATCGTTTCCTCATCGGCCGCGCCAAAGGAAATATCGCTGTCCTTCGAAAGCGTCATAATCGTCGTGCCCGCTTTGGTCGTGATGGTATTGTCGGATTTCGCATTGAGTGTATTGTCCATGAATGCGCCGTTTCCGACGACGCCGAGCGCATAGACGTACGCATCGGAGGTGATATTGTTATTCGTGATGGCCCAATAATTCTGGTCGCCTTCGGAAACAACATTTCCCACATTCGTCACGGCCGTATTGTTCACGGTATTCGTGAGCCCCGCCGTCGCGATGGTAAGAACGCCGTACCCGTTTCCTTTAATGACGTAATTCTGTCCGTCAATCGGGCTGAAGGTGTAATTATTTTCCGAGCCGACGGCCACTTTGCCGCCCGCGGTAATAACCGCATCGGAGACAGTCGTCTCCGCTCTCTGCTCGGCCGTATTCGTCGCGCTCGTCCCGCCGGCACCGGCCACGGAAGCATTCATCGCATCCGTCATCATTTTCGTCTGCGCATGATTAGCCGTCGCCGCGGAAAAATCACCGGAAACATTGTAATTCCCCGTCACGATGAGTTTCGTATCGGATTTCACGGAATTCTCTACTTTGGCCGCGACCGGGCTGATATTCACGATACCGCCGCCGTCGCCGTTCGCTTTACCGATGCTCGTCACGCCGCTGCCCGCCGCGAGTCCGATTGATTTGGCATTCATGGATTTCGCGCCGAGTTTCACCGTGACTTTACTGTCGCTTTCCGTATATGCTTCATTCGTGCCGGATGCCGCCACGCCGCCGACCGTCGTCCCGTCGATATTCGCCGTATTGGCCGAATCATCATACGCCGCAAGCGTCAAATTGCCGCCTTCCGCGGAAACGGTATGCCCGTTCTCAATTTGCGTCTGACCTTTATCGTCGATTACTTTCGTCTGCGTATCGACCCATTGCTTCGACGTGAAGGAAACATCGCCCACCTCGACGCCGATCTGTCCGTACAGATTCGCATAAGCACGATTGACGACAACATCGACCAGCCCCACATTGAATCCGTGCGTATCGGCATTAGCTTTCATTTGTCCGAGCGCCAGCGCATTCACTTCATCGGCAATAAGTTTCGTCCCATCTTCGATTTCGACTTGGCTCGTACCGTACACTTCCGCACGGGACACAACGCCGCCGCCCTTGACGAGATTGACACTCGACGAACCGATTTTCGCTTCCGCTTCCGCCGCATTTGTCGAAAGGATATTGACCGTGCCGGCCTCGAGAGCACTGTCTTTGCCAACGGAAATTTTATTAATACCGGTCTCATGCTTTTCGTTTCCGATGATCGCCGTCGCTCTGGCCGCCTCTGCGGAAACGGCCGCCACGGCGCCCACTTTCGTTTCAACGTAATTCTTCGACGTATTACCCGCCGAAATGCGGATTTCTTTATATTCCGGTTTTTCGACCGTAACCGTTCTTTCCGTGGAAACGAGATGCTCGCGATCGCTCCCCTTCGCTTCCCGAAGTGTGGTCGTGACGGTTTTGTAATCCGCAGCCGAGAGCGTACTGCCTTTATCGATCGTAACCGTATTATTCGTTTCGTCTTTGGCCGTGGCGAGGAGCACACCGACACTGGCACCGCTTACGCTCGTGCCTTCAACTATATTGGTCAGCCGCATGGATTCC
>CAVJQK010000040.1:0-9373 GCA_963651795.1 Erysipelotrichaceae bacterium
CATAGCAACATACTGCCCTGCAGCGGCATGGAGCTGGGAGCTTGGAGGTAGGAGCTTTTAAGCGGTGTCGCCTTACGGCGACGGTTATGTTATAATCGCTCGCTGCGCTCGCTCGCCGCCGAAGGCGGCAAGGCGCATAGCGCCGATTATAATAAGAATTGTCGCCGAAGGCGACACCTCTCACCGATTAGCGAAGCGACATCGGTGCCATATAAAAAATTTGTGCCCGCAGGGCACACCTGTCAAAGCTCCCGGCTCCCAGCTCCCGGCTCCAAGCATCGGCACAAATGTAGCACCACACTTATTCCCCAAAAGGAGACAACACCATGCAGATTATCGACTATACCCCCGAGGGCGTATGCTCTCGTCACATTCACATTGAGCTTGACGGCGATACCGTGAAATCCGTTTCTTTCACCGGCGGCTGTCCGGGAAACACGCAGGGCGTGGCGCGACTGGCGGAAGGGCGGAAAGTCCAAGACGTCATCACCTGCCTCTCCGGCATCCTTTGCCGCGATAAATCGACGTCCTGCCCGGACCAGCTGGCTCGCGCATTGAAGGAAGCCTTAGAACAAGCATAGAAGCAACATAGCAACATACTGCCCTGCAGCGGCATGGAGTATGGAGCTTGGAGGCAGGAGCTTTTAAGCGGTGTCGCTCCGCGACAATCTTTATAAAAGCCGATATTACTTCGCTCATCGGCTTTGGCCGCCGAAGGCGGCAAGACGCATCGCGCCGATTATAATAAGAATTGTCGCCGCAGGCGACACCTCTCACCGATTAGCGAAGCGACATCGGTGCCATATAAAAAATCCGTGCCCGCAGGGCACACCTGTCAAAGCTCCCGGCTCCAAGCTCCCGGCTCCAAGCATCGGCACAAATGTAGCACTACACTATTTTCTCATTATGAACACTCTTAATCTTTTCTCTTTCATCGTTACCGCCATGATTCTCACGTTCGCCCCCGGGCCGGACGTGATGTATCTTTTAGCGAAAAGTTTGCATGCCGGGACGCGGCAAGGCGTGACATTGGCGCTCGGGCTCGCGTCGGGATGCCTGTTTCATACCACGCTCGTCATGGTCGGCGTGGCGGCTTTCATCCAAAGTTCGCCCGCCGCTTTTTCCGCGCTCATGTACGGCGGCGCGGCATATCTTCTTTATCTCGCCTGGGGCGCATTTCGCGCGCCGGCCGCGGATTTGACGGTGGCTTCGGAAACGGATTCCTACAATAAGTGGGCGCTTTGGCGTCGCGGACTTCTCATGAACGCGATGAATCCGAAGGTGCTCCTTTTCTTCCTCGCGCTCCTTCCGCAATTCATCAATCAAAACGGCGCGCTTTCGCCGACGATCCAAATCGGCATCCTCGGCATCGCCTTCGCGCTCCAAGCCGTTTTCTGTTTCTCCCTCATCGCAATCTGCGCCGGAAAAATCCGCGACAAAATTCTCCACATCAAAAATTTCTCCGCCATCATGAATAAGACGGAAGCGGCGCTTCTTGCTCTCATCGCAGTGGGTTTGCTCTTCATGTGAGAGAACAGCTTAGTGCAATATCGGTGCGCCGGCAGGGAGCCGGGAGCTTGGAGGTAGGAGCTTTAAGCGGTGTCGCTTCGCGACAATTTTTATAAACGCCGATATTGCTTCGCTCATCGGCGAAATCTTTACCGTTTCCTCTTCATTTCTACGGGAGACTTTATCATGAGAGATTACAAAAAACTTGGAATTTGGGAAAAATCCTTTGCACTCTGCATGGAAATTTATGATATCACGAACCGTTTCCCGGATTTCGAAAAATTCGGATTAACAAGCCAAATGCAAAGAGCTGCCGTATCAATTTCATCCAATATTGCGGAAGGTTGCGGCAGACAATCCGACAGAGATTTTTATTACTTTTTGGGAATTGCAAAGGGTTCCGTCAATGAACTTCAAACCCAACTTTATATTGCCGCCGGCAGACATTACTTATCACAGGAAGAAGCCGATAAAATTGATAAAGACATTGACGAAGTCGGCAGCATGCTCTTTCACTTCATGAAAAAACTTTCTCTTTCCTAAGTACCGTCTGCTCCATCTTTCATGATAATGAGAAATTGCAATCCTCGTTGTTATGCAAGGAGCAGGGAGGTAGGAGCCGGGAGCTTTAAAGGTACGCTGCGCGGCATTTTTTATAATCGCTCGCTGCGCTCGCTCGCCGGCTCCGCCGGCATAAAACAGGAATCATCGGCGCAAGCCGACACCTCTCACCGATCAGCGAAGCGGCATCGGTGCCATATAAAAAATCCGTCGCCGCAGGCGACACCTCTCACCGATTAGCGAAGCGATATCGGTGCCATATAAAAATTCGTGCCCGCAGGGCACACCTGTCAAAGCTCCCGGCTCCAAGCTCCCGGCTCCCTGCCCCTGCACAAACGACACAAAAAAAGACAGCTACATTAGTAGCTGTCTTTTTTGTTACTCGGCACATCGACCGCGTTTTACATCAGATCTCCCGTGATATCGTCCCGATAAAGTACGATTTCTCCCGCCGCGAGGGATTTCTGAATATCGATGACTCTTTGATTCGCGGAGCCGCGGAAACGGAGGCGCGGATTCTTGAGCGCGGCGACGAAGGGGCCGTCGACCAGGACGTCGCACGTTTCCAAAAGCGCTTTCTTCTCCGGATCGGCCAAGATTTCGTCCCAGAGATAGCCGCTGTAGACCCAGACGGATTTGCCGACCGCCGCTTTGGCCGCGTGCACGACTTCCGCGAGCCCTTTCGCGTTTTGCATCGGCTCCCCGCCCAAGAGCGTCAGACCTTCGACATTATCGTCTTTCAAATATTCGATGATGAGCGCCGTTTCCGCATCCGTCCACGGTTTCCCGGCGTGGAAATCCTGATATTCCTCATTGAAACAATCGGGGCAATGGCGCGTGCAGCCCGTGACGAAAATGCTCGTCCGGATGCCGACGCCGTTCGCGATGTCATATTTTCTGATTTGTCCGTAATTCATTAAATATGCACCACCCTGGATTTAATTTCTTTCGTGCGGCCTTCGTTCCAGAAATTTTCGCCCAGATACCCGCAAGTCCGGCGGATGACCGTGAGTTGGCTGCGATCTTTATTGTGGCAATTCGGGCATTCCCATTCATTATCGTCATTGCAAATGATTTCGCCGTCGAAGCCGCACACGTGGCAATAATCCGATTTCGTATTGAATTCGCCGTAGCAAATCGTATCGTAAATGAAACGAATCATCGTCAGCACCGCTTCCACATTATTCGTCATATTCGGAATTTCGACGTAGGAAATGCAGCCGCCGGTGGAAATTTCCTGGAATTGCGCCTCAAAGCGGAATTTATCGAAGACATTGATCGGCTCACGCACGTCGACATGGTAGCTGTTCGTGTAATAGCCTTTGTCCGTGACGTCTTTGATGTCGCCGAAACGCGCCCGATCCAGCACGCAGAAACGGTTTGTGAGCGATTCGGCCGGCGTCCCGTAGAGAGCAAAGCCGAGCCCGTTTTCTTTGCGCCAATCGACGACGGCCTGTTTCAGACGGCGAATAATCTTGAGTGCAAATTCTTCGCCTTCGGGCGTCGTGTGAGATTTCCCTTTAATCAAAATCGATGCTTCGTAAATCCCAATGTATCCCAAAGAGAGAGTCGCGTATCCGTTTTGGAGAAGCGGGAAAATGCGGGCACCTTTCGGAAGACGCGCAATGGCGCCGTACTGCCAATGCACCGGGGACACGTCGCTCGTGACGTCTTTCAGCAAATCATAGCGGAGGAGCAGCGCTTTGTGGCAGAGTTCCAGACGCTTATCGAGTATCTTAAAGAATTTTTCTTCATCCCCGCGCGCCAAAATGCCGATCTGCGGCAGATTGATGGAAACGACGCCCATATTGAAACGTCCGTCCCAGACATATTCGCCCTTTTCGTTTTTCCAAGGCGAGAGGAAGGAGCGGCAACCCATCGGGCTGAATACGTTTCCTTCATAAATTTCACGCATTTTCTTCGCGGAAATGTAATCGGGGTACATGCGCTTCGCCGTGCATTTTGCGGCGAGCTCCGTCAGATAATAATAGGGGCTCCCCGGATGCACATTGTGCTCATCGAGGACGTAAATCAATTTCGGGAACGCCGGCGTGACGTACACATCCTGCTCGTTTTTGATGCCCTGCCAGCGCTGCTCGAGAATTTCCTCATCGATCATCGCCGCTTCTTTCGCATATTCGAAATCGGGCTTGAAGTACATGAAGAGCGTCACGAAAGGCGCCTGGCCGTTCGTCGTCATCAGCGTATTAATCTGATATTGAATGGTCTGGATGCCGTCTTTCACTTCTTTGCGCGTCCGTTTCCAAGCGATTTCCTCGGCCTTTTCCATATCCGGCTCAATGCCGTAAATTTCCTTCTGCTCTTCGAGGACGCCGGCGAGAATTTTATTGTAGGATTTGCGTACATAGGGCGCCAGAATCCGGTCGATGCCGTTGATGCTCTGGCCGCCGTACTGGCCGCTCGCGACCTGGGCGATAATCTGCGTCGTCACCGTACAGGCGACCTGGAAGGATTTCGGCGTATCGATTTTCTTGCCGTTGATGACCGTCCCATTCGTCAGCATGTCTTCCAAATTGATGAGGCAGCAATTGAACATCGGCTGAATGATGTAATCCATATCATGGAAATGAATCGCGCCGCAATCATGCGCTTGCACGATATCAAGCGGAATGAGTTTCCGGCGTGCGACGTCTTTGGAAACTTCGCCCGCAATGAGATCGCGCTGGGTGGAAACGACGTGGGAATTCTTATTCGAATTCTCATCCATGACCTCGATATTCGTCTTGCGGATAAGGCCGATGATGTTATCGTCCGTCGTATTGATATGGCGTTTGAAAGCCTGCATGGCCTTGTAATTTTCATAAGAACGCGCCGTCGCCGGATTGTCGTTTTCCAGAAGTTTGTAGTAGACCTGATCTTCAATGGAATAAATCGTCATCGAGTGGCCGAGATTTTCGGCATATTCCTCGATTTCATTTGCGATTTTGTCCGCTACGCCTTCCTGGTAAATTCCGCTGGCGCTGTGCATGGCGGCTTCGATGGCCGCCGCGATTTTCTCTTTTTGAAACGGGACTTTTTTCCCGTCGCGCTTAATGACCTCCATAATCCTTTTCCTTTCCGACGCACGCTTTCCCTGTCGTGCGTCCGATGTAATCATAACAAAAATCCCGGACAATAAAAGAAGCACCGTACCTGTCGGCGCTTCCGCTGCGTCTCCCGCGCCTTCGTACATTTGTGATTGTACAGGAAACGCAGGGAAATTGCAAAATATAAAATTTTTCTAAACCACAATATGTAGTGTTGCATTTTTGAAACTTCTGTGATTTCACACAGAATACAGAAGGCGTTTCCCGCCGTTTTTACATGGGAAACCGTCAAAATATCGCGCCGAATGGCGACGTTTCCCCCATGCCGCGCCCCGCCCGCGCCCGCGTCATTCTCAAACAAAGAATGATTCATTTTTTTGTCTCTTGTGGCATAGAAATTTTTTATGGCGGGCAATTCAGGGAAGAGGAACGGGGAAAGGGGAAAGAGGAAAACCACCCATGCCCGAAGATTGACGATGAGCTACTCTTCGAGAGAGATCCTGAAGCAAGTTCAGGATGACAGTTAAGGTTTAGTGTCATCCCGGGCGAAGACCCGGGATCTCACTGCACAAACGTCTCTTAAAATTTCCCTACCGCGATTTCTATGAAGCCCGCGGCGTAGGGAGCGATTTCGTATTGTTGGAAAATGAAATAAATCGTGCCGTCCGCGGCGATGTAGAATTCTTCCGGCCAATCGGTGAGCTTTTCCACTGCTTCCTCAAAAATCATGATATTTTGCGCTGCCGTCTGCTCGAAAACGAGATTTTGAATTTCCGCCGCCGTCTTCGCGGAAACTTTTTCCAAAATTTCTTCGCGCGTGATCGGGCGGCCGTCCGCATGGAAATTCATGCCTTTGGCATACGTCGTCGGATGCGCGGCATGTTTATAAAAGAGACTTTCCGTCAGAATGAAACTTTTCGCGTCTTCGCCCGTGTATCCGGCGAACCAATAGAGCCACTCGCTGCCGTCTTCGGCTTTGATGCTCTCGCCTTCCCAGCGGAGAATTTCCCTCTCGACGGCGCTGTTCACGCGAATGCGATGCAAAAAGCTCCCTTCCGTCATGCGCGGATAATGAAATTCCAAATTATTTTTCACGCCGTCCACGGTCACAAATCCCGGCGCGCCCTCTCCCGTCCCCGGAAACATAGCCGCCGCCGCGACCGTCGCGACACTCAATACTCCCGCAAGCAATAAAACAAATTTTTTCATTCCTGTTTCCTCCTATGCACTTTGCACTGTGCACTATGCACTTTTATAAAATTATACACGAAAAAGCGCCTCGCAAGGAGACGCTTTTCGGAAGTTTCAAAAAATTTCTTATGCTTTTTCCGTGTTCGGCGCTTCGGGCGTCTTCGCGTACTTTTCGTAATTCACGATTTTGTACACGCCGACGGTGAGCAGCGGGACGAGGAAGAGTGCGATGAACGCATACGCGAGCGCGTTGTACGCCTGCGCAATCAGGGCGATGATGCCGAATTTCGCAAAGAGGATGGACGTCACGAGAATCGCAATCGTGATCATGCCGCGCTTGCCGCGGGTGAGTTTTTCTTTGCCTTTTTCTTCGAGGCCGTGATCGACGCGTTCCAGCATCGCGTGAATGATGCCTGTCGCCGTTTCAATCAAAGTCCAGCCCATGACGACACTGAAGAGGATAAGCATCCAGCCCGGCGCGCCGCTGTGGAGCATCATGTAGACCCACGGTACCTGCGCGTCAACGAGTTCCTTTTCCGGATAGTAGCCGAGAATTGCGTAATAGGTGAGGAACCACGGAATCGTCATGAGAAGACCTGCGATGAGGCCGCTGATAAGAGACTGTTTCCGGCTGGTCTGACGACGAATCGTGAAGAAGGAAGCCGGGAAAACGACGAGATTGTAAGCCATGTAGAGAATGCCGGTCCAGAGTGCGAGGCCGATCGTGGCATCCGGCGTCGCGGAGAAATCATTCGTCGCGATGACTCTGGAAATGTTGTCGGTATGGCCGCCGATGACAAGTGCGGAGAAGGAAATGTAACCGATGTACAGCGCGACGGTACCGATCGTTTCAAAATACGAAATCAATTCTTCGCCGTAGAAATTCAGAATGCCGACGACGACGGTAATCCCGACGACGCCGTACCAATAATTGAGCCCCGTGACTTCTTCGACGCAGGCCCCCGTCGCCGAAGCCATGACGGCGATGATGATGACCATGAAGAAAATGTACACGATATCGAAGAGACGATACAGCGGCCCCGCGATGGATTCGATGAACGATTTGAAATTGTAAACTTTGTAGAGGCGGATGAGTTCGAAGGACAATGCACTTACGAGTGCGAATCCCAAAAAGGTCGCCAGACCCGACCACCAGCCGAGGGCGCCGAATTTCGCGCCGTACTCCATGATCTCGCGGCCGGTCGCGTACCCGCCGCCGATGAGCACAGACTGGAGAATAATGCCGGGAAGCAAATATTTACCAATCGCGCCGTCAAAAAAAACTTTCTCCATTACTTTCACCTTTCTTTCTTGTTTCGGAGAAATCATATCCCCCTTGTCCGTGCGTTTTTCGTAAAACTTGGACGAAATAAAAATCTATATCACGACGCCCGAAAGCATCGATTATTTTAGAAACGAACGCCTTATAACAGATCCGTCGCCGCAGGCGACACCTGCTTTCTATGCACTATGCACTTTGCACTTTGCACTGCTTTTCTTACCATCCGTTTCTATAACGAAGCACACCGTCCGGGATATCTCCCGCTTCGAGTTCCGTGATGGATTCGTCGAGAATTTCGAACGCACGATGCAGCTTTTCACTCGTGATATTGAGCGGCGGCTGGCAGCGTAGGATATTTTCTCCGAGCGTAATGATGATGAGTCCTTTTTCGTAAGAGCGGAAACAAATTTTGAAAACGCCGTCCGCGTCCGGAATTTCGTTTCCTTCCGCATCCTTCTTCGTAATCCCGATGGCATACGACATGCCCAGGCCTCTCCGGAAGGAAACGGTATCGGGATGCTTTTGTTTCAAAGTTTCCAATTCTTCGCGGAATTGTTTTTGATTGGCCGCGTAGATGGATTTGAATTCATCCGTTTGATAATAATCGAAGGCCGCGCAGCCCGCCGCGCATGCGATCGCGTTTCCGCCGAGGGTGAAAAGATGAGCCGGCGCCGGCAGCGTATCCATAATGTCCGCGCGTGCCATGAAAGCGCCGAGCGTGAGACCCGCCCCGATGGATTTCCCCATAATGATGCCGTCCGGAATAATGCCCGGATAATTTTCGATGGCAAAGAAATGTCCCGCGCGCCAGAAGCCCTGCTGCACTTCTTCGGAAATGAAGAGAATACCGTGTTTCTTGCACAGATCGTAGAGCTTTTGCATGAAAATCGGATGCGCCGGAAGAATGCCGCCGTCGCCCTGAATCGGTTCGATGATGACAGCCGCGACGTCTTCGGCCGGCATGTAATGGGTAAACGCCGTCTCGATATCGCGTAGGCATTCTTTTTCCACGACTTCATCCGGCAAATCTTCGCCGTAGAAGGGGAAATGGTAAATGTCCGGTAGGAACGGTCCCATTTTCGCGCGCATTCTCGTCGTGCAGCTCGTCATGGAGCAGGAACCGTACGTGTTGCCGTGATAGCCGTTGATAAATGTGATGATTTTCGTGCGACCCGTGTAGGCTCTCGCGAATTTCACCGCCGCATCGTTTCCGTCGGAGCCGCAATTGCCGAAGCAAATTTTCGCCGGTCCTCCTCCCGGAAACACGGATGTCAGCCGCTCGCCGTATGCAATCATCGGTTCGTTGTAGCTGTATGCCGCCGTGTATTGCGTGCATTTTTCCAGCTGCGCCGTGATCGCCGCTTTCAAAATCGGATTCGAGCTGCCGAGATTCAAAGACGATGCGCTCGTCAGGAAATCGATGTATTCGTTTCCGTCGGCGTCTTTCAGCATTTCGCCCGCGCCGCTTTCCACAGCGAAGGGATAATACGAAAGATGCTGGCAGCGCGCGATGACTTTTTCGTCACGCGCGACGAGCTCCTTACATTTTTCGATATTTTTCCGGATTTCGTATTCCATATCTTTCCCCTTTTTTTTGTACAAAAAACGCCCTCGCCGAATTTCTCCGGCAAGGGCGCTACGTTGCGCGGTACCACCTTGCATTTTTCACTCATCCGTACTTTCGCACGGTATCCGTAACGTGGATTTCCGTGGCCGCTTTTCACCGCAACCCTGCTCCCGCATAGACCAACCCGCTCTCCTGCGCCGCCCTTTCACCGACCGT
>CAVJQK010000041.1:0-9350 GCA_963651795.1 Erysipelotrichaceae bacterium
ACAGAATCATGTGATTCTTTTTCACGAGTATTTCTGCATTTTTATAAAGCATCAGAACTCCCAAATCTATAAAAGCTACCAATTAAAACCGATTACATATAAAAGCCTTTGTTAAGGCTGATTTTGCGATGTATTTTCAATACATGAAATCAATTACATTTTACCATATTCTATGTTCCTCAAAAAGTTATTTTGCTCTATCCATCTCTTTTTCCTCCAATACATCCAAATTACAGACAAATCATTTCCCATTCCCCATTCCCCATTCCCACACAAAAAAGCTGTGAACCGAAATTCGGCTCACAGCTTTTTCTATTTTCTTTGCACTTTGCACTTTGCACTATGCACTGTTTATTGCTTCGCGCCCGCTTCTTTGACTGCTTCGGCGATTTTCGCGGCAAGCCCGGTGATTTTCGGTTTGGAAACCGAGCAGACGGCGAGGCGGATGCCTTTTTTGAGGGGGACGAGGAAAATGCGATCGCGTTTCTCCAGGAGATCACAGACGGCTTTCGCGCCTTCCATCGGAAGTGTGATGAAGAAACCGGAAATGTAGGGCACGTATTTGAGGCCGCATGCGTCGGCTTCGCTCATGAAAATGGCGGCGCGTTCCTGGATAAGTTTGAAATATTTCGCGCGTTCGGCGTCGAGCTCTTTGAGTTCTTCCGGATTTTTGCAAATGGAGGCCATCGCTTTCATCGCGGCGCCGTTGCAATTCGACCAGCAAGCACGGCTGCTGTACTGATTGATATCCACAAATTCTTGTGCGACGCTTTCGTCCTGCGTGATGCAGATAAGCGCGCCCATGCGCTGCCCATAAAGCGTGAAGCCTTTGGAAAGGGTGTAGGGAATCAGCACGAGAACATTTTTCGGCAGATTTTCGAATTTCTTGAAGAAACGGCGGCACGCCTGTTTCTCCCCGCTGTAATCGAGGTAGGCGATGTCGGCGACGAGGATGACGTTTTTGTCTTTTCCTTCGACGACTTTCGCGCAGAAATCGGCTGCGGCGCCCCATTCTTCATCGGTCATGCAATAGCCGGTCGGGTTATTGGCGATGCCGTTCAGAATGATGACGGTGTTGTATTGTTTCTCCACCATATCGGAAACATTTTCTTTGAAGCTTTCGAGATTGAAATGTCCGTCTTCGGTGAGGAAGGAGAAGGTGCGCGGCTTGCGGCCGGCGTCGATCATGACGCTGTCGTAAGCGCCCCAATGCCAATCGGTCATGAGCACTTCATCGCCCGCGGAGGAATAATTGTGCACGGCATGGTGCAACCCGCCGGTACCGCCCGGTGTGGAAACGGCACGAATGAAACCGGCCGGACGCGATTCGCCGAAGCACTGCGAAAGGACGGCTTCCAGATAATCCGGATATCCCTGAATCGGCGGATAAGCGGCGATTTCGCGCGGAGTGAGACGTTTGTAGGCGCGCTGAATCACTTCCAGCATCACCAGATCTCCGTTTTCGTCCAGAATGGAACCGACGGTGCCGTTGATGACGTTTTCTTTCCCGATCTCGTCGGCCAAAGCCGTCGCTCTGTTGTTCGCGGCGAAAATGTTGTCTTCCGCACTCTTTCCTTTCGCCTGCATGGCAGCCACACTGTAGCTCATCTTTTTTCCTCCCTTTGAAATAAATACCATTTTTCTGATTCGCTCTGTGCCGCATTTGTGCTGTAGCTATGCGCCGTGCGCCGTGCGCTATGCGCTTTAATCGGTGCGCTGCGCGGCATTTTTGTAATCGCTCGCTCGCCGCCTGCGGCGGCATAAAACAGGATATGCGCGAAGCGTATCCTGAACCGCATGCCTCATGCCTCATGCCTCATGCCTTTTAGGCTATGCACTTTGCACTATGCACTATGCACTTTTATTTTTCAAAACAGTTTCCTCTCCCCGCCAAGCAATCTTTCACATAATTGGGCAGCGCGAAGGCCGCTTTTTGCACATTTTTATTGTAATAGCGCATGGGCGCGGGAGCTTCTCTCGTGATGTCCGCCGTGAGCGGGTCGTAGACTTTGCTCGCCAGCATGAAGCTGTGCATGCATTCCGGATAAATCGGGACGCTCGCCAAATAGCAACGCACGATGGGGAATACGTCTTTCATCGCCGCATGCACATCGCGCACGAGATGCTGCTGCACGATGGGCGATTCGCTCTGCTGCACGATGAGCCCGTCTTTGCGCAGCGCTTCGAAGGCGCTCTTGTAAAATTCGCGCGTGAAAAGTCCTTCGCCCGGCCCAATGGGATCGGAGCAATCGATGATAATCACATCATAGAAATCTTTCACGCCGGCCGTGTACGCAATGCCGTCGCCGACGCGGACGTGCAGTTTCTCCGGCGGATCCAAAAGCACTTTGGAAATCGTCGGGAAATATTCTTTCGAGAGCTCGATCACGCGTTCATCGATTTCGCACAAATCCACCTGCGTGACACTTTCGTGCCGGCACACTTCGCGCGCGACACCGCCGTCGCCGCCGCCGATGATAAGCACGCGCTCCGGATGCGGATGGAGCATCAGCGGCACATGCGCGATCATTTCATGATAGGTCCATTCATCTTTGACGGATGTCTGAAACACGCCGTCCAGCACGAGAAGGCGGCCGTATTGGCGCGATTGGGCGATTTGAATTTTTTGAAACGGCGTCTGTTCCTCATGCAAAACGGTATCGATACCGAGCGAGAGGCCGACATCGGGCGTCGCCCATTCCGTGAGTACGGCTTTCCCCGCCATTATTTTTCTTCCTCTTTGAATACACCGGCCGGCACTTCGACGAAACGCTCGGTCATGCTTTCATCGGCCGCGCCTTCTTCAATGGCACGCGCCACCGGGGACACCGGCGCTTCTTCCGCTTTTTCGGGCGCTTCCGCCGCTTCCGCTTTTTCGGAAACTTCCGCCGCTTCCGCTTCCGGCATTTCGGAAACTTCTTCCGCCGCCGCAGCTTCCGCCGTTTCCGCAACTTCGGAAACTTCCGCCGGAGCCGCCGTTTCTTCCGTTTCCTTTTCTTTGAAACCGCTAATCACCATCGGCGCGCGGGCGGATTTCGCATCTTCCACCATCGCCATCGCCGATTTGAGATGCACCAGCACCTGCTCGATGTAAAGTTTCATATCGCCTTCCGTCTTGATGACGGCATCATTCACATGCAGGCGATCCATTTCCGTATCGGCCAAAATCTGCTGTGCGCGCGCTTTCGCTTCGCGGACGATGAGATCCGCTTCCTGCTGCGCCGCCTGTTTCACATTTTCCGCCGTTTCCTGCGCCATGATCAGCGTATTGGACATCGTCGCTTCGATTTTTTCGTAATTGGAAAGTTTCGTTTTCAGCGTGTCCATTTTTTCTTCCATTTCGCGATGCTCGCGATAAATGCGTTCGTAATCGCTCACCAATTCATCCAAAAACGCATTCACTTCCTCCGGTGCGTAGCCGCGCACGGATTTCGTAAAGGTCTTATTGTGAATATCCATCGGTGTAATCATTGGTTTCTCCCACCCTTTTTCAAAAAAACAAAAAATTATTTATATCTGTCGATGAGCACGCCGATGCGGCCTTTGCGGCTCTGCCCGGTGAGCTCCTTGATTTCGATTCGTCCGCGCCCGCGATATCCGATGACATCGCCGACTTTCACGGTCTGCGACGCGCTTTTCGCCGCCTGCCAATTCACGGAAATGCGCTCTCCGTCCACGGCGGCCGCCATTTTCGAGCGGGAAATGCCGAATCCCGCGGCGCCCACGGCGTCCAATCGGAGCGAAGCAACCGTCGCGCGGATTTGTTTCGCTTCCTGCTTGGGCGGCGTGATGTCGTCCAAAGATATTTCGGAAACGGAAACGGGTACCATCGCGACTTTTGTGAAATTTTCGCAAATCCACGGCGCCATTTTCGTATCGACCAAAATTTGCGCGCCGGCGCCGTCCATGATGATATCTCCCAGGACGTCGCGCTCAATGCCGAGCCCCATGAGAGAACCCAGCACATCGCGGTGCCCGATCAATCGATACCGATCGTCCCACGTCGCTTTGAGTGCCGTGATGCCGAAATCGACCGGCCCCGTATAATCGTCTCGCACAAAAGCAATCCGCACGCGCTCGGCTTCATGAAATCCGCCGAAACTTTTGCACACGGCCGTTTTCATGTGCGCCGCAATCGTTATCCCGATTTGTACCGCAAACGGAGAGAGAAACGGGCTCACGGCAAAGGGCCGCCCCATTTCCGTACTTGCCGCGATATCGAGAAGCCGCACCGCCGTTTCCCCCGCTTCCTCACCGGAGGCGGAAAAATAGCGGAGAATTTTTTCTCTGTCTTTCATTCCTTATTTTCCCATGCTGTCGGATTTTTCCATGCAGGCTTTCACGCCGTCGATGAGTGCCGCGCGAAGTCCGCCGCGCTCCATCGCCGCAATGCCCGCAATCGTCGTCCCGCCGGGGCTCGTCACCATATCGCGGAGAGCAGCCGGATGTTTCCCCGTTTCCAGGACCATCTTCGCCGCGCCGTACATCGTCTGCGCCGCCGCCAGCACCGCCACATCACGCGGCAGGCCGATATTGACGCCCGCATCGGAAAGCGCGTCGATGATGACGAACGCATATCCCGGGCCCGCGCCCGAAAGCGCACCCAGCTCATCCAGCTGCCGCTCGGAAACGACCGCCGCGCGGCCCAACGCTTCGAAAATGCCGCGCGCTTTTTCCGTATCGGCCTCCGTCGCCAGAGCCCCCGCGGAAATCGCCGCGAAACCTTCCCCGACCGCTGCCGGCGTATTCGGCATCACGCGCACAATCCGCGTCCCTTCCGGGAAATACGAAGTGAGCGCGGAAAGCGTCACCGCCGCCGCAATGGAAACGACCGTGCCCTTCGGCGAAAAGGCGCCGATTTCACGCGCCGCCGTCGGCATGATATTCGGTTTCACCGCCATCAACACCAGATCCGCATCCGCCGCCTCGCGCCCGCCGTCACTGGCATGCACACCGTATTCGGCCGCCTTTTGCGCGGACAGCGCCGGCGTAAATTCTTTAATATACACATCCTCTTTCCGCCAAAGCCCCTTGGCCAGGCAACCGGAAAGAATCGCGCCGCCCATCGCGCCGCAACCGACCACCAAAATCTTTCCCATACAACCTTCTTTCCGAAAGTAAAACGCGCGAAAGTTTCCGACGCCTCACTCTCTCATCCGCCAAAATATCGGCATATCGCCGTTTCCCAAGCGGAAATCCTCTCGCTCCACACGCACCGTATTCGGCGCGCACACCAGGACATCCCCGTGGAGCTGCATCGTCCCCTGCAACAAAAAGACCGCGCCGCTCACAAAATCCGTGATGCGCTGCGCGAGCGCCGTATCCGTTTCCGCAAGAGAGACGATGGCAATCCGCCCCTCATCGAGCGCTTTGGCAATCCCGCGCGCATCGGAAAATTCACGCGGCGCATAAATTGAAATACGCAAAGGCTTCGTCGCGCGCGCCAAGCGAGGTGCCGTCCCTTCGGGGGCACCTTTGCGGGATGCTTTCCCGCGCCGCTCCGGCAAAAGATTCTTTTCCGCCTTCTTTTGGGAAACGGATTTCGTCTCTTCGAAATCGTCCTCCGGATCCTCGGAAAATGTTTCCTTCAGCCAATTCCACGCACGTTTCAGCATAGATTACTCGTTGAAATTGAACCGCGGCACAGAGCCGTCCGAGCCGCCCGATGCATAAGCCGCGAAATTCTCGCGCGAAACGCTCATATTATTCGGCGCGCAGAGGAAAATCTGCTCCCCGACCGAATCCATATGTCCGTCCAGCGCGTACATCACGCCCTGCACAAAATCCACAATCCGCGCTGCCGCATCCGCATTCGCGCTTTCCATATTCATCACGACCGGGCGGCCCGATTTGATATGATCGGCGATTTTTTCCGCATCTTTGTAATCGCGCGGATTCACCACCACCATCGTATACGGACGCACCGAAGCGGACGCCGTCCGAGCCGTCGGCACCTGCGCCGAAGCCGGGCGACGCGGCGCCACCGTCCGACTCGAAACCGGAGCCGGCGCTACCGGAGCCTGACGCGTCGGGGGGACCGGAGCGGCTTCCGCCTCTTCCTCCTCCTCGTCCAGATACTCCTCGTCTTCATCATCATACGGATCGCTGAACGTATCCTTGATTTTTTCCAGTAAACTCATACTGCACCCCTTTTATAAAATTCAATCCAAATCTATATACCATTACATGACATTTTTCATGTAAGAAATAGGTAATGGGAAACCGGGGAATGGGCTCATCTGTACACCCTTTCTCCGAAGATTGCCGTCCCGATACGCACCATATTGGCGCCCTCCTCGATGGCGATTTCGAAATCATTCGTCATGCCCATGGAAAGAATCTCCGCATCCGGAAACGTTTCCCGAAGCATCGTCCACAGCTCGTATCCTTTATGAAACACGGGCCGCGTTTCCTCCGGCGCAATGAGCGGCGCCATGCACATCAGCCCGCGCACGCGCACATGCGGCAGATTTTTTGCAAAGGAAACGACCTCGGAAAAGTCATCGGGCGAAAATCCCGTCTTGGCCTCTTCACCGGAAATATTGAATTCCAAAAGCACATCCTGCACTTTTTCGATTTCGGCCGCGCGGCGGGAAATTTCCGAAAGCACTTCGTAGGAATCCCCCGATTGAATCAAATCCGCGATTGCGACCGCTTTTTTCACTTTATTTTTTTGCAAATGTCCCAGAAGATGCCAGCGCACCGGAAGTGTCCCGGCACTTTCGCGCCGCTTTTCTTCCATTTCCTGCACGCGATTTTCCCCGACGACCGTGACGCCCAGCTTCGCCGCTTCTTCCATATCGGAAAGCGGATGAAACTTCGTCACCGCGACAAGCGTCACCGCCTGCCCGTAAGGAGACCGCGCCCGCGCCGCGGAAATTCTCTCCCGCACGGCCGCCAGCTTATTTTCTATATCCGACATACCTTTCACTTCCCAAAAACGCATTCGGAAACCAAGCGTATTATGAAATGAATACACTTATAAATTATTATACCATAGAATCGCTATAAATGAGGCGTCATTTGTGCAGGAAGGTAGGAGCCGGGAGCTCGGAGCTGGGAGCTTTGACTTGTGTCGCTTCGCGACATTTTTTTCTAAATCGGCGCCGAAGGCGCCTTGCCGCCTAAGGCGGCGAGCGAGCAACGCGAGCGATTATAAAAAATGCCGCGCAGCGCACCGATTAAAGCTCCCTGCTCCCGGCTCCCTGCTCCCGGCCGCAGCACTAATGAAACTCTTCGGTCACATCTCTCATTCTTATGCAAAAACGGCAAGATGTCTCAAAAAACATCTTGCCGTTTCTATATTTCTTATCTTTCCTGCTGCACGCCTTCGCCGAAAATGCGGACGTCGAGCGGAATGTAGACGCCGTATTTTTCTTTGACGCGGCGCTGCACTTCGTGGAGGACGGCCAGCACATCCGCACAGGTCGCCTTGCCGTTATTCACGACGAAATCGGGGTGCTTCGTGGAAACTTCCGCATCGCCGATCGCAAATCCCATGAGATCGCAATCTTTAATCATCGGGCCGACATGATATCCCGGCGGGCGGAGGAACATCGTCCCCGCGCTTCTCTTATCTAGCGGCTGTTTCGTCCGGCGGGACAGCTGATGATCGTCCATCGCCGCTTTAATTTTATCCGGATCACCCTTGGAGAGATGCAGTTTCACTTCGACGACGATATCCCCGTTGTGCATGAAGACGCTGTCGCTGTCGCCGTAATGAATGTCATCCCAAGTGTAGAAATGTTCTTCTTTTCCATCGCGGGAAATCGCGCGCACACTTTCGACGACGCGTTTCATATCGCGGCCGTAACCGTTCGCATTCATGAAAACGGCGCCGCAAAGTGTACCCGGAAGACCGACGGCAAATTCGAAACCGGTGAGCCCGTTCTGCCACGCGAGGCGGGAAACCGCGCCCGTCGCGATGCCGCCCTTGGCGATAATCCATTCATCTTCGACTTTCGTTTCCGCTTTCAGACGATTCGTGCAAATCGTGACGCCGCGGATGCCGAGATCGCTCACGAGCGAATTGGAGCCGCCGCCGATCACCGTGACCGGAATGCCCGCTTCATCGGCGCGCACGAGGACCGCTTTCAGCATTTCCTCCGTCGTCGGCGTAATGAATACATCTGCCGGACCGCCGATACCGTACGTCGTGTGACGGCTCATCGGCTCATTGATTTTCATTTCCTTATCGGTCAGAATTCCGTCGAAAAGTTGTGCCCAATCTGTCATTTTTTATCCAACTCCAATACATCTAATCCCTGCATCATCGCTTCCCCGACGATTTTCTGCAAATCCGATGCGATTTGCTGCCAGCGAATGAATGCCTGCAAATATTCCTGTGCGGCGCCGTTATTGGCCACCATGACGGCCAAATCGCGCAAATGCTCCGTCGCGCTCTCATCGGCGGCCGCGCCCGTGATGCGCGCATAATCCGCTTTCATCTGCTCGGTGAGATATTCCTTCACGAGAGACTTCGCGCTTTCGTTTCCTTTGAGATTCTCGGCCGCCGCCGTGAGACGCCGCATTTCATCCGAGTCCCGCACCGCCTGCGCGAGCTCATAGGCCTTATCATACGTATTCATGATTGCCTCCTTTCCCGAATAACCTCCCACTTTCTTTTAAAAGATGAGGAAACTCCAGCTGTCGGAGCGCTTCCATGGCGACAATCGCCACCGCATTCGATAAATTGAGAGATCTGGCCTCTTCGATCATCGGGATGCGGATGCACGCCTCCTCATGTGCCAAGAGCATATCTTCGGGAAGCCCCTTCGTTTCCTTTCCGAAAACGAGAACATCGCCCGGCTCATACGCGATTTCCGTGTACGCATGCCGTGCCTTCGTCGTATTGAAGAAGAAACGGTGCCCCGCCAGCATTTTTTCGACGGATGCGAAATTTTCATGCACGTGGACGTCGAGAAATTCCCAATAATCGAGTCCGGCGCGTTTCAAATATTTATCATCCAGCGAAAAGCCCAAAGGTTTCACCAAGTGCAGCGTCAAATGCTCCGCCGCGCAAAGCCTGGAAATATTTCCCGTATTCCCGGGAATCTCCGGCTCCACCAACACAATATGCATCTTGTTTCCTCACAAATCATACATTTCTATCAATTATACCAAAAGTTGAGATATTAGGAAACAGAAAAAACGGGCATAAAGCATAGGGGAAGCGGAAAGAGGAAAGCGGGAAGAGGCTTGCTCGGCTCGGTGCATCATCTGTGCCGAAGACATAAGACGGATAGACGTAAGACATGAGACTTTTAATCGGAGCGCTGCGCGCATATTTTGTCGGGATAGTGCATAGTGCATAGTGCATAGTGCATAGTGCATAGTGCATAGTGCATAGT
>CAVJQK010000042.1:0-9080 GCA_963651795.1 Erysipelotrichaceae bacterium
CCATGTGCCGGTGATTTCGCTGTATGATCGCGATGTGTCGGAAGGGCGGCGCGGGAAGGCGGATGTCTTTTTCACGGATTATATTTGCTATGAAATGGATGTGGCGCGGCATTTGCTCCCGGCGCGGCGAAAGTCGCTGGATGCGGCGATTCGCGAGGCGGCGGACGAGGAAACGTATGTCTCCGGCTCTTTGGTGAAGAAGGCGGCGGGGAAACTCGGCGTGGATCGGAAGGCGTATCCGCCGCGGAATTTGCCTGCGGTGCCGGCGGGAGATACGGAGGCGCTTTGTTTCTATTATTTTGCGTGGCTCTACGGAAACAAAGGTGTCATCACGGGCCGCGCGCTCGGCATGACGCTGACGGAAAGCGAGATTCCGCCCGTTTTCAAAAAAGTCATCCGCGCGGCGGTGGAGGCGTCGAAGAGACGATGAAATAAAGGGAAGCGGGAAGAGGAAAGGGGAAAGAGGAAAGGGGTGCCGCTTGGCTTTGTGCGTCATTTTTGCGCGAGACGTCAGACGGTGAGACGTGAGACTTTTAAGAGGTGTGCCCTTCGGGCACGATTCCTTTTTTATCGGCGCAAAGCGCCTCGCCGGCAAAGCCGGCATAAAACAGGACATGCGCGCAGCGCATCCTGAACTCATGCCCCATGCCTCATGCCTCATGCCCTTTTCGAAATGTTTCAAAAAAAGTTTACAGGAAAAAATTTGCAGGCAAGCACATTTGTGTCTTGCTTTTATTTGTGTTCTCCTATATCATATTTGGGAATGAATTTTTAGCGTGGGATTTTGCGGGTCGGATTTCCGATTTCGCGATGAACTCGGAGTAGAAAATGGGAGGCCGTTATGGGTGTTGTTTCCTTGACCGGACGTTCGGTCTTGGGGCTTTCGGATTTTTCCGCGGAGGAAATTCAGCGGATTCTGGAAGTGGCGGACCAAATGAAGAAAATTGTGCTTTCGGGAAATAAGAAACGTGATTTTCTTCGGGGGAAATCAATTGTGACCGTGTTTTCCGAGGCATCCACGAGGACGCGGAGTTCTTTTGAATTTGCCGGAAAGTACCTCGGCGCGGATGTGGTGAATATTACGAAGAGCGGCAGCTCGATGACGAAGGGAGAAAGCCTCAGGGATACATTGCTTACGGTTTCGGCCATGGGTATCGACGGGGTGATCATCCGCGATTCGTCGGAGGGCGCCGCTGTTTTTGCATCCAAGGTGATGAGCCCGCGCGTCAAAACGCCGCTCATCTACAATGCGGGCGACGGCGCGCATGCGCATCCGAGCCAAGGGCTCATCGATTTGTATTCGGTGCGCGAAGCGGGGATTTCCTTTAAAGGAATGAAATACGTCATCTTGGGCGATATTTTGCACTCACGCGTCGCCAGAAGCGATATCGCGGGATTTATGAAACTGGGCGCCGAAGTGCATCTTTTCGGACCTCGCACATTGGTGCCGCGTGAGCTTTCCGAGCTCGGCGTCATCATCGACGATTCCATTGAAGAAGCTTTGGACGGGGCGGACGCGATAAATGTGCTCCGCATTCAGCTCGAACGCGCGGCGGGCGGTTTCCTTCCGACGCTTCGGGAATATGCAAGGCTTTTCGGATTAAATCGCGAGCGCCTGGCCTTGGCGAAACCGAATTGCGCCGTCTTGCATCCGGGGCCGATGAACCGCGGTGTGGAAATTTCTCACGGCGTCGCGTACGACACGCAATCGATGATTCAGGAAGAAGTGCGAAACGGTGTCGCAATCCGGATGGCGCTTTTGTATTTGACGATGACGGAGGGCAAGGATCTTGAAGACAATCATTAAAAACGGGACGATTGTAAATCCTTTGGGCGTATCCGGCACGGGCGATGTGGTCTTTGAAGACGGAAAAATCGTCTCCGTCGGCGGAAACGCGAGCGCGGAAGGCGCCGAGGTCATCGATGCGACGGGGCTCTTTGTCATGCCGGGGCTCATCGATATGCATGTACATCTTCGCGAACCGGGCCAGGAAGCGAAGGAAGATATTCACACGGGGACGCAGGCGGCGGCGGCGGGCGGCATCACGCGCGTCGCGACGATGGCCAATACGAAACCCGTCATCGATAATGCGGCGACATTCCGCGATGTATTGAAACGCATTGACGAAGAAGCCGTGGTGAAAGTGTCCGTCATCGGCTCCGTTTCCGAAAATCTGGAAGGGAAACGCCTCTCGGAAATGGGCGATATGGCGCTGGCGGGCGCGGTCGCTTTCTCGGACGACGGTCATTACGTGGAAAATGCGAATTTCATGCGCCGCGCGATGGAGTATGCGTCGCAACTTAAGAAACCGATTATCGATCACGCCGAAGATCTGACGATGTGCGCGGACGGATACATGAATGAAGGCTTCGTTTCCTATAAACTCGGCGTCACGGGACGACCGGCGGCGGGCGAAGATTTGGCGGTCGCGCGCGATATTATTCTCTCGCGTCTCACGGGCTGTCATTTGCACGTCGCACACGTGAGCTCGGCGCACGCGCTCGAATTGATTCGCCTTGCGAAAGCGGAAGGGCTTCCCGTCACGACGGAGGTCACGGCGCAGCATCTTTTCTTTACGGACGCGGATATTCACGATTTCGATACGGCGTTTAAAATGGCGCCGCCGCTCCGGACGGAGAAGGACCGCGAAGCGCTGATTGAGGGCGTCATCGACGGGACAATTGATGCAATCATGACGGATCATGCGCCGCATGCCGATGAGGAAAAAGATGTGCCGTTTTGCTGCGCGCCCAATGGAATCGCGGGCTTGGAAACATCGCTTTCGGCCGTGATGACGGAGCTCTACCACAAGCGCGGCGTTTCCATGGATACGATTTGCAAAGCGATGAGCTGCAATCCGGCCAAACTTTTGGGCGTTACAGGCGGTGTATTGGAAACGGGGGCTCCCGCGGATATTACGGTCGTCGATCCGAATGCGGAATGGACGGTGCGCGGCGCCGATTTATATACGAAAGCGCTCTTTACGCCGTTTGAAGGGGTGACGCTCAAAGGGCGCGCCGTGCTGACGGTCGTCGATGGGGAAATTGTGATGAAGGAAGGAAAGGTTACGAAATGAAAGGGTATCTGATTTTGGAAAACGGCGCACGCTTCGAAGGCGAGCTTTTGGGCTCGGCCGAGGGCATGGGCGAAGTGGTTTTCAATACGGGGATGACGGGATATCAGGAATGTTTCACGGATCCTTCCTATGAGGGCCAAATTTTGACGCTGACGTATCCTCTTATCGGAAACTACGGCGCGAATAACGAATTTATGCAAAACAGCAAGCCGGCGGCGGCAGGGTATGTCGTCGATCAGCTTTGTTTCCACCCGAGCAATTGGGAATGCAAGGAGCCGATTTCGGATTTCATCGAGCGCTACCGCGTGCCCTGCCTGTATCATGTCGATACGCGCGCAGTGACGAAAATGCTCCGGACGAAGGGTGTCATGAAGGGCATCATCGTATCGGAAAAGCGGACGGAAGCGGAAATTGCGGAAATGCTGGCGCAGCCGATGCATCACAATCAGGTGGAGCGCGTGACGACGAATATGCCGTATACCTACGGAAACGGGAAATATCATGTGTCGCTTTTGGATTGCGGCCTCAAGAAAAATATTCTGGTGAGCCTTGTGAATAACGATTGCACGGTGCATGTGTTCCCGGCGTACACGCCCGCGGAAGATTTGCTCAAAATCAATCCGGACGGCATTTTCCTTTCCCCGGGACCGGGCGATCCCATCGATTTGGGATATGTGGTGGAAACGGTGAAACAGCTCATCGGAAAGCGTCCGATTTTCGGAATTTGCATGGGGCTTCAGGTGCTGTCTCTGGCGCTCGGCGCAAAAACGTTTAAGCTTCCTTTCGGGCACCGCGGTGCCAATCACCCGGTCAAAGATTTGCGGACGGGGCGCGTCTATATCACGAGCCAGAACCACGGATACGCCGTTTCCGATGAGGATCTTCCCGATTGCATGGAAGTGACGCACAGAAGCGTAAACGACGGGACAATTGAAGGTTTCCGGCATAAGACGCTGCCGATTCAGGCGGTGCAATACCATCCGGAAGCCGCGCCCGGACCCACGGATAATTATTATCTCTTCACACAGTTTAAAGAAGCCATGGAGGCGTACGGCAAATGAGAAACCAAGATGTGAAAAAAGTCCTCGTCATCGGAAGCGGGCCCATTATCATCGGGCAGGCGGCGGAATTTGACTACGCCGGTACGCAGGCTTGCCGCTCGCTCCGCGAAGAAGGCATTGAAGTCGTATTGGTAAACAGCAATCCGTCCACAATTATGACGGATGCCGATATCGCCGATCGCGTGTATATCGAGCCGATTACGGTCGAATTCGTGACGGAAGTCATTAAAAAAGAACGCCCGGATGCGCTTTTGGCGACACTGGGCGGTCAGGTCGGCCTCAATATGGCCGTCGCACTCTCCGACGCCGGCTTCCTCGAAGAATACGGGGTGAAACTCTTGGGCTCCTCGCTCCACGCCATCAAGCATGCGGAAGACCGTGAGCTTTTCAAAGAAGCGATGAAAGAAATCAATCAGCCGGTCCCCGAATCGGACATTTTCGAAGAATTGGAACCGGCCGTCGAATTCGCGAATCGCATCGGCTATCCCGTCATCATTCGTCCGGCTTATACGCTGGGCGGCACGGGCGGCGGCATTGCGCACGATCGCTACGAAATGGAAGAAATCACGACGCGCGGGCTGAAACTGTCCCCGATTAATCAGATTTTGGTCGAAAGAAGCGTCGCGGGCTGGAAAGAAATCGAATTCGAAGTCATGCGCGATTCCGCGGATAACTGCATCATCGTCTGCTCCATGGAAAATATCGACCCCGTCGGCGTCCACACCGGCGATTCCATCGTCGTCGCACCGACGCAGACGCTCACCGATTTCCAGTTTCAAATGCTCCGCACCGCATCGATTAATATCATTCGCTATCTCCGGATTGAAGGCGGTTGCAATGTCCAATACGCATTGGATTCCCGCACGAATAATTACTATGTCATCGAAGTCAATCCGCGCGTCAGCCGCTCCTCGGCGCTGGCGTCCAAAGCGACGGGCTATCCGATCGCCAAAGTCGCCGCGAAAATCGCGCTCGGCCTTCACCTCGACGAAATCACGAACGACATTACGAAAAACACGAAAGCCTGCTTCGAGCCGTCCATCGACTACGTCGTCCTCAAAGTGCCGCGCTGGCCGTTTGAAAAATTCACGCTGGCCGATCGCCAAATCGGGACGCAGATGAAAGCGACGGGCGAAGTCATGGCGATTGACCGCACATTCGAAGGCGCGCTGATTAAAGCATTCCGCTGCCTGGAAACGGGCGAAGGATACATTCATCTCTCCAAGCTCGATAACCAGTCCCTTTACGACATCCGCTGCCTGCTCCACCGCATCGACGACGAACGCCTCTTCGTCGTCGCCGAAGCCCTTTGGCGCGGCATCGAACCGGAAGAAATCAATCGCATTACGAAAATCGATTTGTTCTTCCTTTATAAAATCAAAAACATTATTACCATTGAGGAACGCCTCCGCAAAGAAGGTCTCACGGAGGAAACGCTGCGCGCGGCCAAGAGCATCCAGATGCCCGATGACGCCATTGCGCATTTCCTGACGGAAGACAAGAAAGAAGTGACGCGCCTTCGCAAGAAACTCGGCATTCATCCCGATTACAAAATGGTCGACACCTGCGCCGCCGAATTTGAGGCACAGACGCCGTACTACTACTCGACCTACAGCAAAGAAGACGAAGTGCGTCCGCAGGGTGAGGGAAGCGTCGTCGTATTCGGCAGCGGTCCGATTCGCATCGGGCAGGGCATCGAATTCGATTATTGCTCCGTTCACGCATCCTGGGCGCTCCGCAAAGCCGGTAAAAAATCCATTGTCATCAATAACAATCCGGAAACCGTTTCCACGGACTTCGATACCTCCGATTCCCTCTATTTCGAGCCACTCACGGAAGAAGACGTGATGGAAATCATCGAAAAGGAGAAACCGGAAGGCGTCATCTGCCAATTCGGCGGCCAGACTGCAATAAATCTTGCGACGCCGATGGCCAAGCGCGGTATCCGCATCATCGGCACGTCGAATGAAGGAATTGATTTGGCCGAAGATCGCGAACGTTTCGACACATTGATGGGACAGCTGCAAATTCCGCGCCCGAAAGGATGCCTCGTCGAATCCGTCGAAGAAGCGATGGAAAAGACGAAAGAACTCGATTATCCGCTCATCGTCCGTCCGAGCTACGTCCTGGGCGGCCGCGCGATGCAGATTGTCTACGACGAAAAAGAACTCCGGCAGTATCTGCGCGAAGCGGTTGTCGCCTCGCATGAACATCCGGTCTTGATCGATCAGTACATGGTCGGGCGCGAAGTGGAAGTCGACGCCATTTCCGACGGCATTCACGTCTGCATTCCGGGCATCATGGAGCAGATCGAGCGCGCGGGCGTTCACTCCGGTGACTCGTTTGCCGTGTATCCGCCGCAAAATCTCTCGCAGGATATCATTGACACGCTTGTGAAATATACGACGGATATCGCGGTCGCGATGAATGTCAAAGGGCTGGTCAATATCCAATTCATCGTCGTTTCCGGAAAAGTCTACGTCATCGAAGTCAATCCGCGTGCCTCCCGCACCGTGCCCTTCATGAGCAAAATCACGGGCATCAATATGGTCGAATATGCGACACGCGTGGCCCTTGGCGAACCGCTGGCGTCGCTGGGCATTCCGCTTGGGCTCATGCCGCCGAAACCCTATGTCGCCATCAAAGCGCCGGTCTTCTCCTTCTCGAAATTGGGACTTGTCGAAATTAAGCTCGGACCGGAAATGAAATCGACGGGCGAAGTCATGGGCATCGGCCACACCTATCAGGAAGCGCTCTACAAAGCCGTCGTCGCATCGAATTTGGAAATTCCGCCGAAAGGAAACCTCCTCATCACGGTATCCGATCGCGATAAAGAAGAAGCGAGTGAGCTGGCCGCCGGTTTCGTCAAAGCCGGATACAATATCATTTGCACCTCCGGCACGGGCAGCTATTTCCAGTCGAAGGGCATACCCGTCGAAATCATCAAGAAGATGAACGAAAAGGGCGAAAACTGCGAAAATTATCTGAAATCCGGCAAAGTCGATGCCGTCATCAATACGATTTCGTACGGGACGGAAATCGAGCAGCAGGGGTATGATCTCCGCCGCATTGCGGTCGAGCTTGCGATTCCGTGCCTCACGTCGCTCGATACGGCGCGCGAAGTCCTGAACGTCATGGCCGGCAATCACGCGGAAGCGCATGTCGAAGCGATTCAGGATTATGTGAAAGAAATATAAGGAAACGAAAAATGGCAGGCGTTATCGAAAAAGGAATCATTCGCCGTCATGATTTGGTGGGCCCGGATATCTGGTGCATGGATATCGAGCTCCCGCATACGGCGAAAACGGCGCGCCCCGGGCAGTTTATCAATATCAAAATCGGCGATGCGAGCCGTATTCTCCGCCGTCCCATTTCCATTGCGGGGACGGCTCCCGGTCGCGGCATGCTGACGATTTTCTATCGCGTCGTGGGCGAGGGGACAAAATGGCTCTCGCATTGTTCCGTGGGGGACGTCATCGACAGTCTGGGACCTTTGGGAAACGGATTCACGCTTCCCGCGGGGCACATCGTTGCCGTCGGCGGCGGTGTCGGCATTGCGCCGATGCTCTTTGCCGCCAAAAGCGCGGCACCCGGACAAATGACGGTCGTCATCGGCGGGCGAAATGAAAAAGAAGTTTTTTGGAAAGATTTCTTCCCGCAGGATCTTCGCCAGCTCATCGTCACGACGGACGACGGATCCTATGGCATCCACGGCTTTTCGACTTCGGTGCTCCCCGCGCTTTTTGAAAAAGGCGACGTGGAAAAAGTCATCACATGCGGCCCGGCTATTATGATGAAAACGGTCGCGAAACTGTCCGAAGAGGCCGGCATTCCCTGCGAAGTTTCCTTGGAGCGGCGCATGGGCTGCGGCACGGGAGGGTGCCTGGCGTGTGTGGCGGATAAACGTGACGGCAGCGGGCATTTCAAAGTGTGCAAGGACGGCCCCGTCTTTGATTCGCGGGAGGTCGTATTATGAATCTCGAAACGAAATTTCTCGGGATTTCCATGAAAAATCCCGTCATCGCCGCCTCCGGCACATTCGGCTTCGGCCTCGAATACGCGGACGGAATGAAACTCTCCGATCTGGGTGCGATTTCTCTCAAAGGATTATCGGCGACGCCCTGGAGCGGAAACGCGGGCGTGCGCATCGCCGAGACGCCGTCTGGCATCTTAAATTGCATCGGCCTTGAAAATCCGGGCGTTTCCTATTTCAAAAAAGAAATTTTGCCGCGGCTCTTGGAAGAAAATGTGCCGCTCATCGCAAATGTCGTCGGAAAGACGATGGAAGAATACGGCGAAGTCGCCGAAGCTCTCTCGGACTCGGGCATTTCGGCGCTTGAAGTCAATATTTCCTGCCCGAATGTGAAAAACGGAAGTCTGGCTTTCGGGACGCATCCGGAAACGGCGGCCGAAGTCACGCGCGTCGTCAAAGCGCACACGAATCTGCCGGTCATGATGAAACTTTCGCCCAATGTCACGGATATCGTTTCCATTGCAAAAGCCTGCGAAGAAGCGGGCGCGGATGCCGTTTCCTTAATCAATACGCTCATGGGAATGGCGATTGACGCGAAAACGCGTCGTCCGATTTTGGGAAATATTACGGGCGGGCTCTCCGGACCCTGCGTGAAACCGGTCGCGCTCCGCATGGTGTGGCAAGTCGCGCGCGCGGTAAAAATCCCCGTGTGCGGCCTGGGCGGTATCATGACGGGGACGGATGCGGCGGAATTTTTAATCGCCGGCGCCACCGCCGTCCAAGTCGGCACGGCGACGCTCGCCTCCCCGGACGCGATGCCCCGCATCATCCGCGAACTTTCCGATTGGGGAGATGAAAATAAAGTCGCAAACGTTTCCGAACTTGTCGGGACACTTATAACGGAATAATGAATGCATGATGGGGCTGTGACAAAATGCTTGCGCATTTTGTCACAGCCCTTTTTGTGTA
>CAVJQK010000043.1:0-9036 GCA_963651795.1 Erysipelotrichaceae bacterium
CCACCGCCGCTTCGTAATCGACGGCGCCCGTTTCCGTAAACGGCGTAATCATAGCCGTAATGACTCTTCCCAAGTAAACCATAATTTTTCTCCTTTCCTTTTTCAAAAGTGCAGAGTACAAAGTGCAGAGTGCAAAGCACAAGGTGTCGCTTCGCGACGATTCCTGTTTTAATCGGCGCTTCGCGCCTCGCCGGCGAGCGAGCAACGCGAGCGATTACAACATAATGCCGCGTAGCGCACCGCTAAAAGTCTCACGTCTCACGTCTGACCGTCTCATGTCTTGAGCACAAATGTTGCACCAAGATATGCGCGCCCCTTTCCTCTTCCCTCTTTACTCTTTACTCTCAGAACATTTCTTTTTCAATCATATATTCCGCGATTTGCAATGCGTTCAAGGCTGCGCCTTTGCGGATTTGGTCGCCGCAGGCCCAGAGATTGATTGCATTTTCGCAAACGGTGTCTTTGCGGATACGGCCGACCAAGACGTCGTTCTTATCCGATGTATCGAGCGGCATCGGATAGAGCTGCTCGGCCGGATTGTCTTTGACGCCCGCGCCCGGGAACGCATCGATCGCCGCTTTCACTTCCGCGACTGTGAGCGGTTTTTCCGTTTCAATATAAATCGATTCGGCATGGCTCCGGATGACCGGCACGCGCACCGTGGTCGGCGTGATGCCGATGGTGTCGTCGTGGAAAATTTTATGCGTTTCATTCACCATCTTCATTTCTTCCTTCGTGTAATCGGTATCGAGGAAGACGTCGATTTGCGGAATGAGATTATACGCGATTTGATAATGTTTCGGAAGGCCGCTGCTCGGAAGAATTTTCGGTTCGTACGTTTCGCCCTTGGCGAGCGCTTCCGTTTCCCCGTAGAGTTCGTCAATACCTTCTTTTCCCGCGCCGGAAACGGCCTGGTAAGTGGAAACGATGATGCGGCGAATCGGCGAGAGATCGTGAATCGGTTTCAATGCCATCAGCATGATAATGGTCGAGCAATTCGGATTTGCGATGATGCCGTGATGTTTCGCAATATCTTCCGGATTGATTTCCGGGATGACGAGCGGGACATCGGGATCCATGCGGAATGTGCTCGAATTATCGATGACGACGGCGCCGCGTTTCACGGCTTCCGGTGCCAGCGTCTTGCTGATGCTGCCGCCGGCGAAAAGCGCGATATCGATATTTTCAAAGGATTCGGGTTTCGCTTCCTCCACTTCGTATTCTTTGCCGGCGACCGTCAGTTTCTTACCCGCGGAACGGGAGGATGCCAACAGTTTCAATTCGGCAAAAGGAAATTGTCTTTCTTCGATCAGGCGGATAAATTCCTGCCCGACGGCGCCGGTCGCGCCCAGAATGGCCACACGCGGAAGTTTACTCATGATACACCTCAAATTTCAAATTCAATCCAAATAATGTTCCAGCCCGTATGTCAGCCCCGTATGAGCCGCCACTTTTTTGCAGGCGAGCATGACGCCCGGCATGAAGCTCTTTCTGTCCAGCGAATCGTGGCGAAGCGTCAGAATTTCGCCGTAGCCGCCGAAGATGACCTCTTGGTGAGCGACGAAACCCGGAAGACGCACGCTGTGCACCGTGATGCCCTCCACTTTCGCGCCGCGCGCGCCCGGAATGCTTTCCTTCGTCTTATCTTCATCCGGTGCGGACACTCTGGCCGCCGCCATTTTTTCGGCGGTGAGTTTCGCCGTGCCGGACGGCGCATCGTATTTTTTATTGTGATGAAGCTCGATAATTTCCGCATTCGGCAGATATTTGGAAATTTTTTCGCTCATTTCCATTAAGAGCACCGCACCCAGAGAGAAATTCGGTGCGACGAGGACATTGGCCCCCGTCTTTGCGGAAATTTCAGCCAGCGCATCACGCTGCTCGGCCGTGAGCCCTGTCGTGCCGATGACCATGTGCACACCGGCTCCCAAGACCGTCTTCGCATTTTCGAAAATGACGGACGGACTCGTGAAATCCACGACCACATCCGGTTTTTCCTTTGCAAACGCGGCATCGAGCGATTCGGAAATCACAATCCCCTTCTCGCCGATTTCGCAGACGACGCCCACATCTTTCCCCGCATGAAACGGATCCACCGCTCCGCAAAGTTCCAAACCGTCTTCCGCATACACACTGCGGACGACTTCGCTGCCCATACGCCCGCCGGCGCCGTTCACCAATACACGAATCATAAAAAGGCCTCCCATCACAAATGATTTTGTTTTATTTCTTCCTAAATTACACTAAAAATGCCGTATCGTCAATCAAAAACGGCATTTTTATCCTTGCAAGTTTTCTATATGCTATATCGATTTCTTCGATATGAAACTTTTTTATTATCAAAATTTCCGAATTAGAAACGGAAACGGAATGTCCGTTTCAACCGTCGGCGCAAACGGCGCGGCGCAAATCTCTCGCCGATTGGATGGCGCTTTCGGACGGCGGCCGATTTCCGGAAATCATCCACGCCATATCGAGAATGCCTTCCTCCTCCGAAAGCAGCACCGCCGACGACGCCGTGCGCTCCCCTTCCACCGCTTTGTGAATGCAATAATGCCGATCCGCAATCCCCGCCGTCTGCGGCATGTGCGTGATGCAGAGAAGCTGCACCCGTTTCGACAGGCGGCGGATTTTTTTCGCCACGCGAAGCGCCGCCCCGCCGCTGATGCCCGTATCGATTTCGTCGAATACGAGCGTCTGGCAGGAAAAGAGGTCCGACAAAATATCTTCAATCGCCAGAGAAATACGGGAAATTTCCCCACCGGAGGCGACTTGGCGCATCGGCCGAAGCGGCTCGCCCGGATTGGCGGAAAAGTAAAAATCCATATCGGCCGCACCCGTGGGCGTCGGTCCTTCGGGATCGGCGACGCGAAGCTCCATCACCGCGTGATCCATGCACATATCGCGTAGAGACGCCGTGATTTTTTCGCAAAGCATCTTCCCCTTTTCGCGGCGAAGCATATTGAGCGCTTTCGCTTTTTTCGTCACTTCGGCGGCCATTTGCTCCGCTTTCTTTTTGAGTTCGTCCCCGTCGTAGACGAGCGCATGCAAATTGTCATATTCCGAGCGCGCCGTTTCCATATATTTCAAAACATCCGCCAGTGTCGGTCCGTATTTGATTTTGAGCTGGGACAAAAGCTCGTCCCGATCCTGGAGCTGCGCCAATTCCTCTTCGGAAAATTCCGCATCCGCCGCGTACGATTCCAATTCGGACATCGCATCTTCCACCGAGTACAGCGCGCTTTCGAGCGATTCGGCAATCGGTTTCATCGCCTCATCGTAGCGGACGATTCCGGAAACGGCGGAAACGGCATCGGCGAGCTCACTCTGCGCGCCGTGATCCCCGTTCAAAGCTTCCAAAGCGCGCGCGACTTCCGTATAAATTCTCTCATGATTTTCCATCACGCGAAGGCGCGCGGCAAGCGTTTCATCCTCCGTCGTGTCCCGAATATCCGCATTTTCGATCTGCTCGATTTCCCATTGCAAAATATCGAGGCGCCGCTCATTTTCCTGTTTCCCTTTTTTGAGATCGTCCAATGTCCGGCAGAGCGCGCGATAGTCCCCGTACATGTCCGCATACTCTTTCGCCGCCGCCGTGAGCGTTTCATCCGAATGATCGATGAGATACCGGCAGAAATCCGAAGACAGCAGCTCGGCATTGTCGTTTTGCTCATGGAGTTTCACGAGGAAACGGCCGAGCCGCTCCAATTGTTTCACCGTGCAGGCGGCGCCGTTGATCATACACATGCCGCGCCCCGCCCGGTTCATTTTACGGGAAATAATGATTACGCCGTCTTCCGGCTCGAATCCCATTTCGTCCAAGAGCGGCAGAATCGCGCTGTCGGCCGTGAAAATTCCTTCCACGCGGAAAAAATCCTTGCCGTTTCGGATAAAATCCGCCGACGCGCGGCGCCCCAGCAAAATAGCGAGCGCATCCATCAAAATGGATTTCCCGGAACCCGTTTCCCCCGTGAAGACCGTCGCGCCTTCGGAAAATTCGATTTCCGTATCCTCTATGATGGCAAAATTGACGATATGAAGCCTTTCAAGCATGACCGGCCTCCGTTTCTCAAGCTTTCAACTGACTTTGAATTTTCTTCACAAAATCCGGCACTTCTTCCGGCGTCCGAATGACAATCAAAATCGTATCGTCGCCGGCGACCGTCCCCACAATAGCGGGATCTTCGGAATGGTCGAACGTGAAAGCCACCGATTGCGCCGAGCCGGGAATCGTGTGAATGACGACGAGATTGAGACTCGAATCGATTTTCGTCACCGCTTCGCGGAAAAGGACGGAAACGTGATTTTGGCTCATCATCCGATTATTTCCTTCCGAGAGCGCATAGCGATACCGCCCGCCGCCGTACGGCACTTTGACGAGCATGAGTTCTTTGATATCGCGCGAAACCGTCGCCTGCGTCACGACAATGCCCTCGCGCTGCAAAGCGAGCGTCAGCTCCTCCTGCGTCTCAATCACCTGATTTTGAATAATTTCCTTGATTTTCATAATTCTGTAACGCTTCATGGTAATCCTCCGCCGAATAACGCGTTGCATAATTTGCATATATATACATTTTAACAGAAAAAACATATTTGTACAAATTGAAACAGAAGAAACATTTTTCGTTTCGGCTTTGTGCAACATTTAAGCTGTAGCTATGCGCCGTGCGCAGTGGGCCGTGCGCTTTAATCGGTACGCTGCGCGGCATTTTTATAATCGCTCGCTTCGCTCGCTCGCCGCCGGAGGCGGCATAAAAACATGATTGTCGCCGCAGGCGACACCTATTTTCTATGCACTTTGCACTATGCACTTTGCACTTTTCAATAAAAAAGCTCCCCGCAGGGAGCCTCCTCAATGTTTGAGCAATCTTTGTGCCGCCGTTTCAAAAAAGTCCATATCTTTGAAACGAAGGAAACGTATTTTTTTGTGCACCGGCCGAATATGCAATTCTTCGCCGGCGTAAATCCGATATTCGCCGTTTCCGTCAAGCGATACGTGGAGACGTTTTTCACGCTCCGGAAGGCGAATCGCGATTTCGGTTTCTTTGGGCAAAACGAGCGGCGTCCCCTGCATCATGTGCGGGCAGATCGGAATAATTTCCGGCGTTTCCGCAGCGCTTCCCAAAATCGGACCGCCGCAGCTCATCGCGTACCCGGTCGAGCCCGTCGGCGTCGCGCAAATAAGCCCGTCCGCCGGATATTCCGTAAAGAAACGGCCGTTGATGTAGAGCAAAAGGCGCGTCATTTTTCCGATGGCATTATGCCCGACGACGATATCGTTCAGGACGTCCGGCAGTTTCTCCTCGGTCCCGTCCGCGCGGCAAATGTAAGACGACAGGAAAAGACGTTTTTCCGTGATGTAGTTTCCTTTTGCGATATCCGAAAGACGCGCGCAAAGATTTTCCGGCGTCATCGAATTTAAGAAACCCAAATTTCCCAAATGAATCCCCGCAAGGATGACGGGATAGTCCGCCATCATGCGCGCGGCCTGCAAATACGAGCCGTCGCCGCCGACGGAAAAGACGATCGGCACATGAGCGCCGATCCAATCCAAAGGACGGAAACGCTCCGCCGGAATTTCAATCCCGCGTTTTTCGAGAATTTCTTTCACGGTTTCCGGTACATAACAGCGAAATCCCGCTTTTTCGAGCTCCGCCATGAGCGGCGGCACATAGGAAAGAATTTCTTCCTTTTCCGCATTCGCAATGATTGCAATGTCCATCTATCTTACTCCTTTGCTCCCGAAAGCGCCGCGTGCGCCTCGGCCACAAGATTTTTGATTTCTTCCTCCGTCGGAAACATGCGCTCCGCACCGGCCGTTTCCGCCCGTTTCAAAAAGGCCAAAAATTCTATATTTCCCGAGCCGCCTTTTATCGGCGACCAGGTGAGTCCCACCGTCGCAAAACCGCTTTCGGCCGCGCCCTCGCATACGGACTGAATCACTTCCGCATGCGTTTCCGGCTCGCGCACGATGCCGCCCTTCCCGACTTTTTCGCGCCCCGCCTCAAATTGCGGCTTAATTAAAATCGCCATGACGCCTTCGGGTTTCAAAATATCCCGCGCGGCCGGCATGATTTTCAATACGGAAATAAAAGAAATATCCGTCGCAATCACGTCGACCGGCTCGCCCAAAGTCGCCAGCGTCACATCTTTGATATTCGTTTTTTCCAAATTGACGACGCGCGGATCCTGCCTGAGTTTCCAATCCAATTGATTGTATCCGACGTCGATGGCAAACACTTTCGCCGCGCCGTTTTGCAGCGCGCAATCCGTAAATCCGCCCGTCGATGCGCCGATATCGGCCATGACGACGCCTTTCATATCGATGGAAAATTCGCGTATCGCTTTTTCCAATTTATAACCGCCTCGCCCGACGTAAGGCATTACGGTCCCTTTAATCCGAAGACGCGCATCCGTCGCGACTTTCGTCCCCGGTTTATCCACGGGCACATCATTCACCAAAATGATGCCCGCCATAATGTGACGTTTCGCATTTTCGCGGCTTTCGAAAAATCCCTGCTCGACCAAGAGCACATCCAGCCGCTCTTTCTTCGCTTTCACCGTAGCTGCCATTTTATTTCGTCCGATGCAAAATGAAGGAAACCAGATCCCGGAGCGCCCGCGCTTTTTCGCCCAATCCGGAGAGTGCGGATAACGCCGCTTCCGCTTCCTCTTCCGCAAGCGCCGCCGCTTTTTCTTTCCCCAAAATCGTCACATACGTCGATTTATGCATCGCGGCATCCATCCCGGGCTCTTTTCCCATTTCTTGTAAATCGCCTGTGGAATCGAGCAGATCGTCCGTGATTTGAAACAGAATTCCCAAATGCAATGCATATTCATGCAGCGCCGCTTTCGTTTCCGCATCCGCTTCCGCCAATACAGCCCCCATATCGACCGGCGCCGTCAAAAGGCAGCCCGTCTTGCACGCGTCCATGAAACGAAGCTCGTCCGCGGAAAGAAATTTCCCTTCCGATTCAATATCGATTGCCTGCCCGCCGACCATGCCGGAAGGTCCCGCCGCCTTCGCCAAGATGGAAATTATTTCACAACGTTGCTCTGCGGCAATCGTTTCCTCGCCGGCAATCAATCGAAACGCTTCCGTGAGTAATCCGTCACCCGCCATTGTCGCCATCCCGGCGCCGTACACTTTATGATTCGTGAGGCGTCCGCGACGATAATCGTCATTATCCATCTGCGGCAAATCGTCGTGAATGAGCGAATACGTATGCACGCATTCCATCGCCGCCGCGACCGTAAGAGCGCCCGCGGGCTGCGCGTCCAATGCATCCAGCGTCAAGAGAAAAAGCGCGGGACGAATTCGTTTCCCTCCGGCCAAAAGACTGTAATTCATGGATTCGTAAAGCGTCCGATGCGCCGGATTTTCCGCATGCAAAAGATTCGAAAGCACCTCTTCGATTTCCGCTTTCTTCTCCTTTAATACATCCTGCGGCATAACCCCTCCGAATCCGAAAGAAACGAAATTATTCGGCTTTCCCGTCTCTTTCCTGCGCAATCGTATTCAAAATCCCGTTAATCAGCCGATACGAATTTTCCCCGCCGAACACTTTGGCCATATCCACCGCTTCATTAATGATGACCTTCGCGTCGACCGTTTCCGCCGTTTGATACAAAAGCTCGGCCGCGCCCATGCGAAGAATCGTCTTATCGACCACATTCATTTGCGAAAGCGACCAACGGCGCAAATGTTTCGTCAAAATATCGTCGATTTCCGCCTCATGCTCTTTGACGCGCGCGATAATCGATTCGGCAAAGGCGAGATTTTCTCCCTCGATGCGCTTCGTTTCCTCCGTCTCTACCTCATTGGGATCGACGCCCTCCGCTTCCGGATTCACATCGTAGGAATAGAGCACCTGCATCGCATAGCGCCTGGCATATTTTCTGGCTTTCTTATCCATCATACCCTCATCACTTTCAACACTTCGACATTGACCCGATCCGTTTTTTCGGGAAACGCCCGAAGGAGCGCCTCGGCCAACGCCGCCTGAAAGCGCACTGCCGTCCCCGTGAGAGGATTTCCCTCTTTCACGGCCACGGACACATTGACCGAAAATTTTTCTTTATCCGTATGCACAAAAATTCCCGGCGCGCTTTTTTGCGAATATCCTTTCGAAAATCCCTGCATGAAAGACGGAATTTTATCCGCCGGCACCAAGGAAATTTCGGGAAACGCATCCGCCGCCTGCTGCGTCACGTCGAAAATCATCGCCATCATCGCGGCGCGTTCCTCATCTGCCATGTTCGCCCTCCTTGCGGAAGACCACGTCCTGAATATTCACATCCACGCGCGACACCGAAAATCCCGTTTCCTCTTTCAGGACCTGCTTTACGGTCTTTTGCACGGTGAGCGCCAAATCCGGCATGCGCACGCCGTGATAAGCCGTGAAATAGAGTTCCACATGAATATCGTTGTCATCGACGGAAACCTGCACGCCCTGCGCGTCTTCCCCCGTGATGACGGACGGTATCACATCATTGAAACGCGCGTCCATCTGCGCGACGCCGGGGACGGTCAGGCACGCCGTCCTCGCCAATTGTGCAATGGCTTTATCCGTAATGCGAATCTGGCCGTATTCCGTGGTCAATACACCCGCGTCCATGTCCGCGCCTCCCTTCTCCGTCTTGAAAAAAGCGGACCGACCGCCCTCTTTCGGAAGGAGAATCAGTCCGCTTTTCGGTCAATCCAACCTTATGCGCGTTCCAGATACGCACCGCTTCTGGTATCGATGCGGAGCACATCGCCTTCATTGACGAAGAGCGGTACTCTGACGATGTATCCCGTTTCCAATTTCGCCGGTTTCGTCGCGCCCGTCGCCGTATCGCCGCGGATGCCGGGTTCCGTTTCCACAACCGTGAGTTCCACCGAATTCGGAATATCGACGCCGATGACCGTGCCGTTGAAGAAAAGAACCGTGACTTCCATGTTTTCTTTAATGAAATTGATGGCGTCTTCCAGCTGTTCTTTCGTCAGCATGATCTGATCGTACGTTTCGTTATCCATGAAATAGAAAGAGGAGC
>CAVJQK010000044.1:0-7782 GCA_963651795.1 Erysipelotrichaceae bacterium
AGTGCAGAGTGCAAAGTGCAGAGTGCAAAGTGCAAAGTGCAAAGTGCAAAGTGCAGAGAAAATATCGGTATGTACGGATTAGTGCGACATTTGTGCCGAAGACATAAGACTTAAGACGGTCAGACTGTCAGACGTCAGACGTCAGACTAAAACAGGAATCGTCGCCGAAGGCGACACCTCTTAAAAGTCTTACAGTCTCATAGTCTTACAGTCTTACAGTCTAAATCTCAAATAAAGTTATACGCTCTGCAACCTTATCATCAATCCCGCCGCGCTGTCTTCCAGTACGACTTCTCCCGTTCTGATGGTTTCCAAAAGAGCGACGAGGGAGACGGCGAGCGAGAGGCGGGAGGGTTGGAGGCGGAAAAAGTCTCGGAGGGAGCGCGGGGTGTTTCCGGAGAGGAAACGGCGGAGTTCCTCCGTTTTATCGTCGAATGTCACTTCTTCCGCATCGATGACGCGCGGAATTTCAGCGGCTCTTTCGTCGAAAATCGCGGTGAGCGCCGCCATGAGACGGGAGACGGGAATCGTGCCTCTGTATTCGGAGAGCGTCACTTCGCCGGGTTCGCGGCGTCGGTAGGGCGCTTCTTCGGCAAGTAATGTTTCCAAATGCGCGCGCAGCTCTTTCATCCGCCGAAAATCTTCCAGCGATTGAGCGAGCTCTTGGCGCGGATCTTCCGTTTCCTCCGCTTCGTCCCGATGGCGGGGAAGAAGCATGCGCGATTTGATGAGAAGGAGTGTCGCCGCCATGGAAAAGAATGAGCTGGCGAGCGGCAAATCGAATGCGCGCGCCCGATCCAGATAGTCCAAATATTGGTCGGTGATTTCGTGAATCGGAATGTCGTGGATATCGATGCGGTTTTTCGTCACGAGATGCAGCAGCAAATCCATCGGCCCTTCGAATGCGGGCAATGCCACCGTATATCCTCCGCCGAATTCCTCCACGCGCGCCTCTCCTTCCGCTTTTCATCGTTTTGATACAAATCGATTTTCTTTTATCATTTTATTATATCATAGATTTCATAACCGTCGCCTTCCGCCGCTTCGCGCACGAGGCCGCAGCGGCTTTCGTATTCTTCTTCCCAGCGGCGGGCGGCCGTGCGGATTTTTTCTTCGTAGCCGGAAAGCGCGGCAAAAGGCGCAAATTGTGCGGCGCGCATCTCCCGCGGCATCGGCGGACGCGGCAGCGTATACGGGTGATCGAGGCGGGCGAGTTCTTCATCGTCCGTGCGATGCATCACATTCCAAATCATGCGCGATGTCCTCCTATTTCTTCATTGCGGGCGCGCATCGTGGCGTCCGTTTCCAAATTCATGCCTTTCAGGACGGCATTTTTCCCGTAACGCGCTTTGAGCGATAAAATCGTTTCCTGCAAGCGCTCTTCGCGGAGCAATTTTTGCCGCGCGGCCGTCGTTTCCCCGGAAAACAAATCCTCTTCCCAAAACGGTTCCGCCGTGTTTTCCCGACATGTCGCCGACAGATTTATGCGGCGGACGAGGAGCGCCGGATCGGCAATCCGCGCGAAAAGCGTGCCGACCGTGTCCATTAAAGCCGACGCCGCGGCTGTCGGAAACGGGAAACGGAAACTGCCGTGCGCAGGCGTCGGGACGGGGCGTCCGTAAAAATCGCGGCGAGCTTCGGAAACCGGCGTCCGCCCCGTTTTCACATTTTCGGTATCGTATCCGATTTCGAGTGTGAGCGAATCCGCACGGACGTCGCGCGCCGTGAGTGTAAGCGCGAGCGCTTCGGCCATTTCGCGCGCAATGAGCGCCGCGCGGTCCGATTCGTACGGTTCATGCAGCACCTGCCCTTCGGAAACGCTTTGCGACTTAGGCCGATACGCTTTGATTTCCCCGATGGTGCACGGCTCGTAACCCCACGCATGATCGATTAAAAGCTCCGCATTCACGCCGAAAAGTTTATATAAAAGTCCCGCATTGTAATATTCGCCGGCGCGTCCCAGTGAGCAGCGCGCCACATCGCCCATCGTATATAAATTTTGCGACGCAAGCCGCCTTTCATACCCGCGCCCGATGCGCCAAAAATCCGTGAGCGGCCGATGCGACCAAAGTTGTTTCCTGTATTCGTATTCATCGAGAAACGCAATGCGCGCGCCGTCCGCATCCGCCTTTTGATGCTTGGCGGAAATATCCATCGCGACTTTCGCCAAATATAAATTCGTCCCGATGCCGGCCGTCGCCGTGATGCCCGTTTCCGCCACGATATCTTTCACGATATCCCGCACCAATTCGTAGGGCGTCGGGCCGCTCTCCGAGAGATAGGGCGTGAGATCGGCGAAAATTTCATCGATGGAATACACGTGAATGTCCTCGGCGGAAAGATGCCGCAAATACACGCGGTACACGGCGCTGCTGTAATCCATGTACAGGCGCATGCGCGGCGGCGCGGTGATATAGGAAACGGCGAGCTCGGGGAGCGCCGCAAGCCGCGGAAACTCAAAAGAAGATCCCGTCAGCCGCTTCATCGGCGATTTCGCGAGGCGCTCCGCATTCACTTTGCGCACGATTTCTTCCACTTCGAAAAGCCGCGGCCGCCCGGGCACGCCGAAAAATTTTAAAGAAGGGGAAACGGCGAGACAAATCGTTTTTTCCGTCCGCTCCGTATCCGCCACGACCAAATTCGTCGTCAAAGGATCGAGCCCGCGCTCCACGCATTCCACCGAAGCGTAAAACGATTTCAAATCAATCGCCGCATACATTTTCGTCTCCGTACCGCTCACCCCCTTCCGTTTCCTTTTGAAACTTTCCGAATTCGGAAACTTTTCCCGTTTTGAAACTTTCTGCATTCAGTATAATACAAAAAAACCGGAAGGAAAACCCACGTTTCCGCGATTTTGTACACCGGCGTTCAGTATGACCCGCCCCAACATTAGAATTTTTCTAATTATTTTTGAACACCCGGGAGTTGATGCGTTGATGCGTTGATGCGCGGATGCGTTGATGCGTTGATGCGCGGATGCGTTGATGCGTCGCAGGTGTGCCCTTCGGGCACGATTCCTATTTTATGCCGGCGAAGCCGGCGAGCGAGCGAAGCGAGCGATTACAAAAATGCCGCGCAGCGCTCCGATTAAAAGTCTGACGTCTGACAATCTCACAGTCTGACGTCTCGCGCACAAATGTCGCACAAAACTGCGCGCGCCTCTTTCCCCTTTCCCCTTTCCCCTTCCCTCTTTCCGCACAAAAAAAAGAGCCGCGACACATTTATCACAGCCCCAAAAGCTTCGTTTCCGAAAATTAGATATTGACCATTTGCGTGTTTCCCGGCCAGGCGGCGGGCGGCATGCCGTAGCGATTCGGCTCTCTGTCCCCGCGCATGATGATGAGATAGAGCATCGTCAGCGCGTTCAGAACGGGCACACAAATCATGATGAGAAGCAGCCACGGGCGGAATCCCATATCGTGCGCGCGCCGGACGACGAGCGAAAACATTGCGGCCAAAATCACGAAATACAGCGCATTCGCATACACGCCGACGGATTCCGCCAGCGATTGAATGCCGCCGGCCAAAGCCCAAAGCGGCACGACGCGGCAGAAAAAGCGCATCCGATTGAGCCGGCCTTTGAAACAAAACCACATTCCCTTCAAAGAGCGATCGGTGAAACCGTCCGGCTGCCCGGCAAATTCTTTCGCGCCCTCGTTCCAATCGTCCCAAGTCATGTTGTCCGTATGAATGGATGCCATAGTTTCCTCACAAATCCAAATTCGTCACATTCTTTGCATTTTCTTCGATAAACTTGCGGCGCGGCTCGACTTTATCGCCCATTAAAATCGTAAAGAGGCGATCCGCTTCCACGGCGTCCGTCATTTCCACGCGGAGCATGATACGCTGCGTCGGATTCATCGTCGTATCCCAGAGCTGCTCCGGATTCATTTCCCCCAGCCCTTTGTAACGCTGAATCGTACAACCTTCCAATCCAATTTCCGCCAAAAGTTTATTCTGCTCATCATCATCGTAAGTGTAATATTTCGAGCGGCCTTTCTTTACCTGATAAAGCGGCGGCTGCGCGATATACACATGCCCTTCCGTGATGAGCTGCGGCATGTAACGATAGAAGAATGTCAGAAGCAACGTGCGGATATGCGCCCCGTCGACATCGGCATCCGTCATGATGATGATTTTGTCGTACCGAAGTTTTTCCAAATTGAAATCATCGCCGATGCCCGCGCCGAACGCCATGATCATCGTCCCGATGGTTTCACTGGAAAGCACGCGGTCGAGACGCGCTTTTTCAACATTGAGAATTTTTCCGCGAAGCGGCAGAATTGCCTGATAGCGACGATCGCGGCCGCTCTTCGCCGAGCCGCCTGCGGAGTCACCTTCGACGATATAAATTTCCGTCAGTTTCGGATCCCTCTCCGTGCAATCGGCCAGTTTCCCCGGAAGAGAAGAAATTTCCAGCGCATCCTTTCTGCGGGCGAGCGCTTTCGCCTTCTTCGCCGCTTCCCTAGCGCGCCGTGCGACCAGACTCTTTTCGACGATCGCTTTGGCTTCCACCGGATGCTCGATGAAATACTCCTGCAAGCCTTCGCTTACGATATTATCCACGATGCCCTTCACTTCCGAGTTTCCGAGCTTCGTCTTCGTCTGCCCTTCGAACTGCGGATTCGGCACCTTGACGGAAATGACGCAGGTGAGACCCTCGCGCACATCATCGCCGTTGAAATTTTCTTCCTTATCCTTGAGCAAATTATTTTTGCGCGCATAATCATTGATGACACGCGTGAGAGCAGTGCGGAAGCCGGTGAGATGCATCCCGCCTTCGATCGTATTGATATCATTGACGAAGGTGTACATATTTTCGCTGTATCCCGATTGGTATTGCATCGCGATATCCACAATGACGCGATCCTTCTGCCCTTCAAAAGAAATGACATTCGGATGGATCAAATCCTTGCCCTCATTGAGATATGCGACGTATTCCGTGATGCCGCCCTCGTAATTGAATTTATTTTCCTGCTCTTTGCCCTCGCGTTTATCCGTAAGCGTAATCGTGAGGCCCTTATTGAGAAACGCGAGCTCGCGCATGCGTTCCTTCAGCGTCTCATAGACGAAATCCGTGCCTTCCTTGAAAATTTCCGGATCCGGCATAAACGTAACGATGGTCCCCGTTTCCTTCGTATCGCCCAAAATTTTCATATCCTGCGTCTTTTCGCCGCGAGAGAACGCCATCTCGTGGATTTTCCCTTCGCGAAGGACGCGCACACGCATCCACGACGTCAAAGCGTTTACGACCGAAATCCCGACGCCGTGCAGCCCGCCGGAAATCGGATAACCGTCGCCGCCGAATTTCCCGCCGGCATGCAAAACGGTCAAGACGACTTCCATCGCCGGTTTCCCCGTCTCGTGCATTCCCGTCGGAATGCCGCGCCCGTTATCGACGACCGTGCAGCTGCCGTCCGCATTAATCGTCACTTCGATATGCGTGCAATACCCGGCCAGCGCTTCATCGATACTGTTATCGACGATTTCGTACACCAAATGATGCAACCCGCGCGCCGACGTCGAACCGATATACATCCCCGGACGAAGGCGCACCGCCTCCAAGCCTTCCAGTACTCGTATATCTTTCGCGCCGTAATCCTTGTTTCCCATCTCCTCTTCCTGATGAGAGATAATTTCATGAATGTCTTCGCTCATGTCTTAATCCTTACCGTTTCTTAAATTCGAAAAATCGATGAAATAAAAGAAATTTCTCCCGGTCATGTATCCCCCTACATATATTTATATATATTATATCATATATATGCACAAAAACAAAATTTTCCGTCCTTTTTCCACACAAAAAGCCCGGCTTTCGGAAACCGGACTTTGCGGGATTTTATTTTGTTTCCGTATCCGTCGGATCTTTCAGAAACAGAGCGCCGAGGAGTGCGACGGCCGCCACGACGGGAAGCACACACATCGCCGCGGAGAGACCGTGCACATCAGCGAGCTGCCCCAAAGCGGGCGCCGCCACACCGCCGACAGACGAAGCGAGCCCCAGCGTCACACCGGACGCCAGTCCCACCCAGCGTGGCAAAAATTTCTGCCCCAAGACCACCATCGGACTGTACGCCGTGAAAACGGCAAACGCAATCGGCACGAGACAACATTGCGCCCATCGCGCACTTTCGATAAAAGGAAACACCGCCAAAAGCGGCGCCAGGCATCCGAAACTGATACGCATCATATTCGTATATCCGAAACGATCCGCGAGCTTTCCGCCGATGAGCGTCGCGACCGCGCCGACGGTGAACATCAATGTGAGCGACAAATTTCCTTCTTTACCCGTCGCGCCGAGCGTATGAATCCAATAGAGCGGAATAAACGTATTGAGCCCGTAAAAAATCACCGAGCGCGACACAATGGACACGGTGAGTACGGAAAAGGCACCCCACCGATTTTTCGCATCCGCCGCAGCCCCGCTTTTTTTCTTTTGCGCCGAAGAAATTGCGCGAAGATTTTTTTGAGAAATCAATAATATAAAAGCCATCAAAGAAACGGGAACGAGGAATAAGAGCGATCCCGCCATGCCCCACATCGACATCGCAAAAAGCACGAGCACCGGCCCCAGCGCAAAACCCAAATTGCCGCCGACGGCGAAAATGCTGATGCCGGATCCCTTTTTGTTTCCGGAAATCGCATTCGCCCAGCGAGCCGCTTCCGGATGAAACGCCGCAATGCCGATGCCGCTTAGCATCGCCGCCCAGAAAACGGCCCAATACGATTCCGAAAATCCGATGGCGGCGACGCCGGCTCCCGCGAGGAAAACGCCCGCACTCATGAGCCACGAAGTCCCCGTCTTATCCGCGAGCACGCCGAAAAGCGGCTGCACAATCGACGATAAAACCGTCCCGGCGAAAATAATGCCCGCCGTTTCCCGATACGTCAGCGAATACGCCGACGCCAAAAACGGCAACATAGCGGGAAGGGCGCCCTGATTGATATCCGTCACCATGTGCCCCGCGGAGAGCATCCAAAGATATTTATCCCTCATGATTTTTCCCCCGTTTCCGTTCCAAAAGACGAATATCGGCCACCGTGCGATCCAGATTGAGTGTCGCCCAATATTGCGCCGCAATCGCGTCCCCCGCTTCAATGGCCTCGCAAAGCGCCTCATGCATGTCGAAATGATTGCGATACAATTTATCATCGTGCACAAAATCCGTGAGCGTCGCGGAAATCGCCGCGGAAAATTTTTCGTACAGCTCGGCGAGCACCGGATTTTTCGTCGCCGCCGCCACCGCGGTATGAAACGCCACATCCGCCTCCACATACGCCTTCTTATCGCCCGTTTTTTCCGCTTCCTTCCGACGCCGCAATGCTTCTTTCATAGCGGAAACATCATCCGCATCCCGCCGATTCGCCGCCGTTTTCGCCGTTTCCGCCTCCAACATCCGCCGCACTTCGTACACATCGAGAAGCGACGCACGCCGGAGCCGCACCGAAAGAGATTCCTCCGCCGTACCGCGGGAAATCACATACGTCCCCGCGCCTTGCCGAGCCTCCACCAATCCCGCACGAGAAAGCGTCCGAATCGCTTCGCGAATACTCGAACGCCCCGCGGAAAACAATTTCATCAGCTCGGCCTCGACCGGAATTTTTTCCCCGACCGCCCAGCGCCCCGCGGCAATCGCCTCCGCCAAATCCGCCGCCACGCGATCCGCCGTCCGCAATTTCTTCTTTTCTTCCGCCATACGTCCCTCCTGATTTAAATTCATCATATGTTTTCTTCGTTTTTATTATATTTATCAGATGAATTTTTGTCAAGAAATCTTTTTC
>CAVJQK010000044.1:7792-8924 GCA_963651795.1 Erysipelotrichaceae bacterium
TTTTTCCGCCGCATTTTGCAAAATGACAAGCGCGCCGTTTCATGTTAATATGAAAGGAAATGATTTGAAAATTTCCGAAAGGTTCTTTTATGAAAAAATTTTTATTTCTGCCGCTCATCGGCGCAGGCGTGTGGGGTTATTTTTACGGCCCCGCGTATTTCGGATTCGAAGACAAAAAAAATACGACGTCCGTTTCCGAAAGCACGCAAAAAGTCTCCGCCGAGGAAGATTTTCCGCGTTTCCTTTTGGAAACGGTCGTCGATGTATTTAAAACGTTGGCCGAAGGAGCCATGACGGAAGATGCGAAAGAAACGGAAACGGAAACGCCCGCCGCAGCATCCGCTCCCGCCGGCGGCAATGTCGATGCCCAGCCGCTTCGCCCGAAAACGTCCGCCTCGCTCAAAGAGCAAATCACCGACGTTTTCGATTTCCGCGACGCGCTCGAATCGCGTATCGACAGAAGCGCGTTCGTTTCCTCCGAAGACATTCCGAAACTGATGAAAGAGGCCATCGTCGCCGCCGAGGATCGTCGTTTCTACGAGCACGGCGCCGTCGATGTCATGGGAATCGCGCGCGCGGCCGCCGCCAATCTTCTCTCCGGCGAAACGGTACAGGGCGGCAGCACGATTGCGCAGCAGACGGTGAAAAATATTTTCCTTTCCGAGGAGCGCACTCTCACGCGCAAAGCGCACGAGCTCGCGCTCGCCATGCAATTGGAACGCTATTACACAAAAGACGAAATTTTGGAAATTTATCTGAATACGATTTATTTCGGCCACGGCGCCTACGGCATCGGCCAAGCGTCGCGCACGTATTTCCACAAGAAACCGGCGGATCTCACGCTTTCCGAATGCGCGCTTTTGGCGGGACTTCCCCCGGCGCCCAGCATTTACGATCCCATCGAAAATCCGGAAGCCGGCGCCAAGCGCATGACCATCGTCCTCATGCTCATGGCAAAAGAAGGATATATCACGCCGAAAGAAGCGTCCGTCGCGGCGCTGGAAGTGATTATGAAATAAAAGTTGATGCGTTGATGCGCGGATGCGTTGATGCGTTGATGCGCTGCAGGTGTCGCCTTCGGCGACGATTCCTGTTTTATGCACTTTGCACTTTGCACTTTGCACTGAAAAAG
>CAVJQK010000045.1:0-8748 GCA_963651795.1 Erysipelotrichaceae bacterium
CCTGACCCCTCCACCGCTTACGCGGTCCCCCTCCCCTTTCAGGGGAGGCGAGATACCGGTGGTGCTTCGCACATTTTTTTGCCGGCGCAGCCGGCGAGGCGCGCAGCGCCGATTACAACATAATATGCGCGGAGCGCATCCTATCAAAAGTCTGACCGTCTGACAGTCTGACGTCTTTCGGCACAAATGTAGCGCGCCTCTTTCCTTTGCACTTTGCACTTTGCACTTTGCATTCCCACGCAAAAAGGGCTCCCAAGCCGAGAGCCCCTTTGTTTCGTAAAATTTCTTATTTCTGTGCATTCGCCACAGCCAGCGCTGCGTAGTCCTGCGTCCATTTTTCAAAGTCGCCCGCTTTTTTGCTTTCCGCAATAACTTCGTTGATGATTTTCAGGAGATCCTCGTTTCCTTTCGGAACGGCGACGGCGCTCGTGCTGTCCGTGCCTTCGAAAATGACACCCGAATCGGCGATGCCCGGATTCGTGATGAGATACTGCGCGGAGACGACCTTCTGCGCCGGGACGCCTTCCACTTTACCCTGCTGCAATTCCATGAGCGCATTCGCGACTTTATCCAACGACACGACCTGCGCGTCTTTCAGATTATCCTTCGCGAGCTGCTCCTGCTGCGTCGATTTCTGCACGGCAATCTTCTTACCGTAGAAATCGGCGAGTTTCGTATATTTGCCCACATCTTCCTTGCGTACGAGAATGATATTTTGGTCATTCAGGTACACATCGGAGAAATCGACCGTCTTCTTGCGTTCATCCGTCGGCGTGATACCGGAAAGCGCGATATCGACTTTTTATCCGCACCGCCGCAGCCCGCAACCAGCGCCATCCCGACGAGCGCCATCGCGCAAGCCGCCGCTTTCATCATCGTTTTCTTCTGCATGATTCCTTTTCCCTATATATTAATACATTCTATTTAAGAAGCTTAGGAAACTTAGGAAACGTTATTTCGCGTTCTCCACGGATTTCTTGACATATTCATCCTTCCACTTTTCGATGTTTCCGTTTTCCGTATTTTCTTTCAGAACTTCATTCACAATCTTCAGCAAATCTTCGTTTCCTTTCTGGAGAGCGGCCGCGGAAGATTTCTTTGCATTCTTGAAATGCAAATCGACAAACTGGAGATCGTCATTGTAAACGAGATACTGCATCCCGCCGATGCCCTCGGCGATGACGCCGTCCACTTTGCCTTCCTTGAGCTCCAGAATCGCATCCGGCACTCTCGTGAGAGCGACGATTTTCGCATCCTTAATTTCCGTCTGCGCCACTTTTTCCTGCGCGGTCGCTTTCTGAACGCCGATCGTCTTGCCGTAGAAATCTTCAATCTTTTTATATTTGTCCGCATCGACTTTGCGAATGATGAGACGCTGCTCCGTCGGCAGATATTCATCCGAGAAATCCATCGTCTTCTTGCGTTCTTCCGACGGATTGATACCCGCAATCGCGATATCGATCTTGCCGCCGACCAAGGACGAGAGAAGCGCCTGGAACGTCATGTCCTGAATTTCCAATTTCACGCCGAGTTTATCCGCGAGTTTCTGCGCAATTTCCACATCAATACCGATAATCTTTTTTTCGGAAGAAGACGCATCCCAGAATTCATAAGGCGGATATCCCGGCGCCGTGCCGACGACAATCTTGCCCTTCTGCTTAATCTGCTCCAGGATTTTTCCCTTCGGAGCGGCCGGTGCCGCCTCCTTCTTCTCACCGCTTCCGCCGCAACCCGCGACCAATGCCATCCCGACCACGGCCGCCGCGCAAGCCGCCGCTTTCCACATCATTTTCTTTTCCATAATTCCCTCCGTGATGTTAAGAAACAAACCATTGGAAACAATTTTTCCGGACTCAATATCCGCACTCTGAAATAATATGCGGACATAATAGCATATTTATACGAGATTGTCAAATATTTATGCAAGAAATTTTGGGGAAACTAAAAGAAACGCGAATTTCGCGTTTCTTTTTATGCGTATAAATATTCGAGTGAAGTGGAAAGAGGAAAGAGGAAAGGGGAAAGGGGCGCGCTCAGCCGGGGAGAAAGCCGCGCGCGCCTTTGCACTTTGCACTTTGCACTTTGCACTATTTCTTCATCTCATCCAGCGTCATCCGGAAGCTTTCGGCGAAATGATCGAGGAACCAGTCCACTTCTTTCATGTGCTTGGCGCGGAGCTTGGCTTCTATGGTGCAGCCGGCTTCGCGGAATTCTCCGTTTCCGGCGGCTTCTTCTTCGATGCATTTGAGATACGCCGAGAGGGTGTCCGCCGCTTTGGCCAGCGGCCAGAGGGGATCGGTTTCCATATCGACGATGTACCGGCGGTAGGCAGGGCGGAGCTCTTCGGGAAGGGTTTCCAAAAGTTCTTCGCGCGCCATCGTTTCTATTTTTCCGTACGCATCGCGGAGCGTGTCGTCGAAATATTTCACGGGCGTCGGCATGTCGCCTGTGAAAACTTCGCTCGCGTCGTGGTAAAGTGCGAGGGCGGCCGCGTGCTCGGCATCGCAGTCTTCGCCGAAAATTTCCTTTCGAATCGTCCCCAATGCGTGTGCGATTGCAGCGACTTGGAGCGTGTGCTCGGCGTCGTTTTCGGGAATGGCGCTCCGCATGAGGCCCCAGCGGCGGATGTAGCGCATGCGCGCGAGATAGGCAAAGAAATGATTCACGGGAGTTTCCCCCAATCCGTTCCGTAATTCCAGAAATGATGCACGGGGCCGTGCCCGCTTCCGACGCTTTCTTTCGCTGCGGCGCGGATCGCCCCCGTCATGTACGTTTTCGCCCGGCCGACGGCCGTTTCAATCGTTTCGCCCTTGGCGAGGAAGGAGGCAATGGCGGCGGAAAGGGTGCAGCCGGTGCCGTGCGTATTTTTCGTGTCGATACTTTCCGCGCGGTAGACGGAGAAGCCGTCCCGCGTGCACAAAATGTCCGTCGCGGTGACGCCTTTTCCGTGGCCGCCTTTGATGAGGACGGCGGAAGGACCCATCGCCAAAATGGAAACGCCCGCGCGGCGCATGTCGTCTTCCGTTTCTATTTTCATCCCGGAGAGCACTTCGGCTTCGGGAAGATTCGGCGTGATGACGGTCGCAAGCGGAATGAGTTTCTCTTTATAAATTTCAATCGCTTCCGGCCGCAAAAGGACGTCGCCCGATGTCGCGACCATGACGGGATCGATGACGAGGGGGCAAATCGGATGCGCGGCCAGGAAACCGGCGACCGCATCGCTTATGGCGGGCGTCGAGAGCATGCCGGTCTTCACGGCGTCCGGCGGAACGTCGTCGTAAATCGCTTCGAGCTGCGCGGTGATAATGTCCGTCGGAATATCGGAAATGGCGGTGACGCCTTTCGTATTCTGCGCGGTAATCGCGCAAATGCAGCTCATGCCGTAGGTGCCGAGTGAGGCGAATGTCTTGAGGTCTGCCTGCGCCCCGGCGCCGCCGGAAGAATCGGAACCGGCTATCGTGAGTAATTTTTTCATAGCATTATCCTTTGTAACTTTTTCCTCATAAGACTTAAGACTGTCAGACGGTCAGACTATCAGACTTTAATTTGTGTCGCTTCGCGACAATCCTGTTTTATGTCGGCGACGCCGGCAAGGCGCAAAGCGCCGATTAAGACCTAATTCATCGCCGAAGGCGACACCTCTTAAAAGTCTCATAGTCTCATAGTCTTTCAGTCTTTAGTCTGTTCAGTTTTTTCGGTTTTTTCAGTCTTTTCCGGTGCGGGGCCGAGGAGCGGGCGGCCGTTTATTGTGACGTCTTCGTAGGCGATGTGGCCGTCTTTGATACGGAGCGTCGCGATGAGCTCGTTTTCCATATGCGAGACCACCTTGTCCGTGATGTAATCGCGGATTTGCACGCTGCGCTCGATTTCCTCCCGCGCCTTTTCCTTCTGCTCGTGCCCGGAAATGTAGAGGCGATTATTCGGCCAGTCGAAACGAATCAAATCCTCATGCATCCCCGTCACGCGCACCGTGATGTAATCGCCCTCCGGGATTCCCGTTTCCGCATGAAGAAGCGCGAGGTTTCCTTTTTTGTCTTTGGAAACGGAAATATGCACCGTCTCCCCGACGACCGGTTTTTCCTCTCCCTGCCAGACGACTTCATCCATCGGATTATCCAGCACGATATAGCCGATTTCATTCGAATTTTTCGCCGCCGTATACGTCACCGGCGTCCGATACACGGCGCCTTCCGAAAGCGTCACTTTATATTCGCCGCGAATCCAGATGAAACCGGCGAGCTCTGCCGCGAGGACGATGAGCAGAATGACATATTTCATCGATTTACTCATGATCGTCCTCCTCCCGGCCGTACCCGTGGCGCGCCACCGCTTTCTTCCCGGCCGCACTCACCGCATAGCAGAAAAGCGCCGCCGCCAGACCCAAAAAGAGGAAATATATGCCCCGCTGCGCGAGACTGAGTGTCGAATCGACGAGGCGGATGAGCGCGCCAGATCCCAAAATGAGCACGCCCAAAATGAGCTGCCGCTTTCGCCCGGTATGGAAACCGGAAATGAGCAGAAACACGCCGAGCGTCAGCGCGTAGAGCGTCATCAACATCGCGGAGGCGACGCCGCTTCCCTCCCAGAGCGCGACGAGCGCCGCGAGAGCCGCCGCATAGGGCGAAAGCCCGGAGAAACAGGCGAGCCATTCTTTTTTCCGCAAAGCCGTCCGCAGCAAATATCCGTTCGCGATAAGGAACCCGCCGAAAAGCGCCCAGAGGAAAATGTTTCCGTCCGGATTCCGCCACGTCCCCGTATACAAATCGCCCAAAAGCGCGAGGACGACGGAAATCGAGCCGAGGAAACGGAACAATTCGCCGACGCGGCTTCCCCGTTTCATCCCGGCGCCGAAAAGCCAGGTGAGCGAAGCGGCCGTCGTGAAAAAGAGCACCTGCCACATGACGGCGATCCCCGTGATGTACGCCAAAAGAAGCGCGCCCGCCGTCCAGCCCCACGCATAAATCGTCGCGGGATCCTCACGCTCCGACAAAATGAGGAAGAAAAGCTGCGGAAGCGCGAGCGCCATCAGCGTCCACGCCGCGAGTACCGGCCAGCCCTCATGCGCACCGTTCCACGCCGTGAGGCAGCAAAGACCGACGGAAACCATCCCCAGCCCCGCCGATTTCGTAATATATGCCATCAAAAGAAGCACCGCCGCAAAAGCCGCGCTCCACATAAAAACATCCGTATCGAGCCGGTACGTATCCCGCACGAGCCAGAGCGAGAGCACCGCCGCGAGCCCGTGGAGCGTACACACCGTCTCCCGAATCGTATGCGACACCGTGCGCGCCGTTTCCTTCTCCTCTTCCTCCTCCATTTCGGGGAAAAGAGATTCCTCAATATCGGATTTTTGTTTCCGAATCGCACGCGTCATCGGCGAGACCGCCTTTTTCTCCCACGCGATAAATCCGGCGCACGCCGCGAGCGTCACCAAAGCCGGCGCCATCGCCAGGAAGAAACGCGAATCCTGCGACAAATGATTCCAAAGAGATGCGCCGAGCAGGAAAATTCCGATTAAAATGCCGAAACCCGCCGCAAAAAAGAGCGGCGTTTTCACGGGGACGCGAAACGCATCACGACGATAACGCCCGCGGAGTTCCCGCGCCGTCTCCGCCGTGACGAGCCCGGAATCGACCCACGTTTCCAATTCCTTCATCAGCCACTGTCTGTGCTCCATGAATGCCTCCCTTCCGCTGAAAAAGGGCCGCCCGAAAGCGACCCCTTTGTGTGTAATCCGATACCGCCGGACAACGGGTGCCCCGGGCCGATTATTTCACAATCAGTACCGGGCAATCCGAACGGCTTACGATATAGCTGGAAACGGAACCCATGAAAATGCCTTTGAGCGGTCCCAAGCCGCGGCTGCCCATGACGATGAGATCGCATTTGATATCTTCCGCGATCTGGAGCAGGACCGGTCCCGGAGAGCCGACTTCGTAGCGCAGATCCTTTTCGATGCCTTCCGGAATGACGGATTCCGCATCGGCCAGATCTTGGCGGCACTGATCTTCCAAATCCTGAGAAAGTTCCGCATTGAGATAGCCTTCCGCAATGGAAACCTGATCGAAATTACTCATTACGGCCACAATATTGCAAACGCTGACGACGTGAAGTTTCGCACCGGCGGCCACGGCGAGCTCAATCGCCTGCCCCAGCGCCTTCTTCGCATGAGCGGAACCGTCATACGGGACGAGAATATTCTTATAGCTGATCATTTCTTGCACCATCCTTCCAAAACCGGCAGGGTGTGTTCCCTGTTTGGAAATATTATAACACAGATTATGAAATTTTATAGAAAAAAGTGCAGAGTGCAAAGTGCAAAGTGCAAAGAATCGGTGCGACATTTGTGCGCAAGACGTCAGACTGTCAGACTGTCAGACGAAAGACGCGCGCTCGGCCGGATCCCACGCCGACGGCTGACGGCTGACGGCCGACGGCTTTAAGAGGTGTGCCCTTCGGGCACGATTTCTGTTGTAATCGCTCGCTGCGCTCGCTCGCCGGCTTCGCCGGCATAAAAAATGCCGCGCAGCGTACCGATAAAAAGTCTCACCGTCTCACAGTCTCACAGTCCCGCCGTCTCGCATTCTTCCACATACCACTCCTCATGCCTCTTTCTCAGCTTTTCCGCCAAATTTTTCCTTTCTTCTCCGGAAACGAGGACGAAGAAGGCGCTGCCGCTTCCGGTCATTAAGGCGGGCCGGGCGGCGCGGAGTTCTTTTGCGGTTTCTTCGAGAATCGGATTCATAGGGAAGAGGGCCGGTTCGAAATCGTTTGCGAGGGCGGCGGCTAATTTTTCGAAATTTCTTTCCGCGAGTGCGCGGATCGCTTCTTCCGTCGTGTTTTCGCCGGAAATGTTTCTTTTATCGATTTCCGCATAGGCTTCTTTTGTGGAAACGGAGGTGTGCGGGCGGACGATGAGGAGGGAAATGCCGGGCCACGGGGTGACGGGCGTCAATTTTTCTCCGATGCCGCGGCAGCGGGCGGCGCCGCCGGCGAGGCAAAACGGCACGTCCGCGCCGAGACGCGCGCCGAGATTCGAAAGCGCATCGACGGAAAGCGGCGCGCCGAAAAGGCGATTCAAACCCCGCAGCACCGCTGCCGCGTCGGCCGATCCGCCGCCCAAGCCCGCTTCGCTCGGAATTTTTTTATAAAGTCGCATCGCGCACGCGCCGCGAAGTTTCGTTTCCGAAAAAAATATTTCCGCCGCGCGCCACATGAGATTCTCGCGTCCCGCGGGCGCCGTTCCTTCGCAAATTTCCAATTTCATTTCATTTGCTTTTTCGATTTCGATGATGTCGTGCAAAGAAATCGTGTGCATGAGGCTGTCGATTTCGTGATAGCCGTCTTCGCGGCGAAAGAGCACGGGGAGCGTGAGATTGATTTTCGCGCGCGCCGTTTCCATGATTGTTTCCATACATCCCCCGGACTTGCCAAATGTGCTATAATGACATACCAAACGGCATAACGCCGATTTGTTTATTTCTTTATTCTTTCTGTTTCCTTTATTATACACAACACACAAAAAAATTTTGCGAGAAAGGCCTTCCATGGAACTTGCCAAGAAACCGTTTCCTTTGAAATCGTATGCGTTCACGCTTGCGATGACGTGCATCGGATGCTTCATTTATTCGATGGGCATCAATCTTTTCTATGTGCCGCATCAATTCATTTCCGGGGGATTCACGGGGATCGCGATGATTGTTTATTATCTCGTGGGCTTCCCGATGGGCGTCTTGAATGCGCTGCTCAATATCCCGATTTTCGTCCTCGCGTGGCGTTTTATGGGGAAATTTTACGCCTTCATCACGCTCATCGCGACGATTGCGATTTCGGTCGCTTTGGATATGACGTCTTTCATGGCGGAATGGCATGTCGTCTCCGATCCGCTCACGTCCGCCATTTCCGGGGGCGTCCTCATCGGGACGGGCGCCGGGATTCTCTACCGTTACAATTCGAACAGCGGCGGGCTCGATGTCGTCGGCGCGATTGTGAAGAAATATTACAATCTGGAAATCGGCTATGTCGTCTTTGCTTTGAATTGCCTCATCGTCGCCGTTTCCGCCGGTTTCTTCTCGCTGGAAATCGCGATCATGACGCTCGTCGCGATGTATATCAATGCGAATATTTCCTCGCGTATCGTCATCGGTTTCGCGCAGAGAAAGGCGGCTTTCATCGTTTCCGAAAAGCCGTACGAAATCGCCGACGGGCTGCTCCGCGGCATCGGCCACGGCGCAACGCTTCTCTACGGGCAGGGCGCGTATACGGGCGGAAACAAAAAAATTATTTTCGCCATCATCGATCTCACGCAAATCGCGAAACTCAAATGGATTATCCGCGATGTGGATCCGCAGGCTTTCGTTTTCATCATGAATACGACGGATGTCATCGGGCGCGGTTTCACGCATCCGGTCGCCGTGAAAAATATCCCCGCGACGCCGCGCTATCATGCGGATGAGGACGGGAAACCGATCCCGACGACGTTCTGGCGGCACACGCTGGAGTCGGAAGGAAGAAACGATCCGCGCCGCACACCGCCGACGGAAGAATAACGAAAGAAAAAAGTTTCCGAAATATTTTCGTAAATTTTTACAAATCACGAGTTGATTAAAAAAGAAAATATCGTATACTATGTATGTCCGACTATGTATGTCCGAAAAACGAAAACTTTTTATCAAGCCGGGGAGACACATACCATGAGTGATAAATTGCCGAAAAATGTCATAGAGAATGATACCGCGGTCCTCAAAG
>CAVJQK010000046.1:0-8689 GCA_963651795.1 Erysipelotrichaceae bacterium
TTCACTAATCGAAAGGAAACGGTACCGGAGCCCGCTACGTATCGCGGGAGCTCTTCACTACGTCAATAATTATATAATACATATTATATGCTTGTCAAGTCTTCGTACCGGTTGCAAATTTCCCGGTAAAAAATTCCGCGGCAATGTGGGCGGAATTTCGTTTTTTTTTATCTCTCCCCTTTTCGCACGTGATAGTAAGCGATGTAGGCGGCTACGGCGAGTTGGATGGTGCCGGCGATGAGGTAGACGGTGTACATGGGGAAACAGAACGTGACGACGACGGAGAGGAGCGGGCCGATCATGTTTCCGAATTGCTGCGCCGTCGAGGCGAGACCGAAGACGCGGCCTTTGAAATCGGGCGGGCTGTATTTGGCGAATGCGGAATTCATGGCCGGATTCGTCCCGATGTGGAAACAGCCGACGGCAAATTGGAAGGCGGCAAATCCCAAAATCGTCTGCGGAAACGCTTGGAGCGCCATGAGTGCGCCGCCGACGGAGAGCGTAATCGTCATGGTGAAAAAATATCCGTTTCGCTGGCTGAATTTCCCCCAAAGCGCGGTCGTCGCGGCGCCGGCGATACCGCCCAAGGAGAGAATCATGCCGCTCGTCATTTGAATATTTTCGAGCGTCCCCAAGAGTTCGCCGATGTAGAGCGGCGTGATGGAGCTGATCATCATGATGCCGGATTGGAATGTCAGATAATAGAGCAAAAGGCGGCGAATGTGCCCGTTTCCGTATGCGTAACGCAAATCGTCCGCAATGGACCCCTGCTCTTCTTTCGTTTCTGTTTTTTTATCTTCGACGAAACGCCACACGGCGAGCGTGACGAGCCAGAGAATGGCGGCGCCGACGAAGAAGGAGTAGCGCATGCCGAACATTTCCGCCATGAAACCGCCCATAATCGGCCCCATGATGCCGCCGACGATGAGCGCCGTCTGCGCAAAACCGAGCGTCGTGCCTAAATCGTCTTCCGGGACGCTCTGCGACAAAATGGCGAGCGCGGCCGCGACGAATCCGTTCGCGAATCCCTGAAACGCACGCGCGCCGAAAAGCTGCCATTCATTTTGGACGAGTCCGCAAAGGAAATAGGAAACTCCGATCAGAATCCCCGCACGCATGACCATTTTCTTTTTTCCGCGCGTATCGGCGAGTTTCCCCCACACCGGGCCCATGATGCCGGCGACGAAAAAGCACACGGAAAAAACCATGCCGTTCCAAAGTTTCACATCATCTCCCGTGACGCCGAGCTCAATCAGATACAGTGGCAGGAAAGGAACCAGCATGGTGTAAGCGGCGGAAATGAAAAACATGCCGCCGATTAAGGTGTAGACATTCTTTCGATTCATCGATTTTTATTCATTCGCTTGAATGAAACCGAGCGCATCGTCGAGCATATTCGTCGTGACGAAATGCGCGAGACCGGGATACGTGATGCGCGTCCCGTTTCCCGTCAGCTTTTTCAGTTCGTCGGCAAAATGCCATTGCGCGCGGGGATCGACCGTCGTATCGGCTTCCCCGTTGATCATGCAAAGCGGCAGGTTTCGATAATTTTCCAAAAAGGAAACGGGATTTCGCGACGCGATTTCATTATAAAACGCCCAATCGCGACCGAGGTCGATGCCGTAGGCCGCCTGCACGAAAAGATGCGTCAGCGTCCAATCACCGGAACCGTTTAAGGAAACGGCGCCCGCGATTTCTTTCGCGTGCCGATACGCGACGCCCATCGTCGTGAATCCGCCCATGGAATGTCCCATAATCCACGGCGCGTCATACCCTTTTTCTTTCAAATAGGACAAAATCTGTCCCGATTCTTCCATATTTTGAAAAATCGTTTCCCAAAATGTTTTGTAAATGTCGGGCGATTCGTAATCGGAAAGAGCGCCCCGCTCCCCGTGATGAATCGCTTCGGGAAGCGCCACGTGGTAGCCGGCGGCGCACAAAAGCACGGCGCGTGAAAGCTGCTTTTCCGCTTCCGAGCTCCAGCCGTGATAAAAGACGATGCATTTTTTTGTTTCCGAAAAGGGATGCATGATGCGAAGCGGCACTTCGCCGACATAAATTTTTTCGATTTTAAATTCCATGGCGTTCCTCCGGATAGAGCCGATCCGTCCATTTCCAGCGATTGTGCAGCCAGAACCATTCTTCCGGATAGCGGCGAATCCACGCTTCGAGCCGCGCATTCACTTCGTCCGTAATCGCCTGAATCGCTTCTTTTTTGGAAACGTCTTTCGGCACTTCGATGGGATCTTCAATGACGATTTCATACGTATCGCGGCCCGTGCGATGAATGAGCGCCGTCATGACGGGAAGCCCGGTCAATAGCGCGAAATGCGCCGGGCCCGTCGCCGTGAGCGTGCGCTGCCCCAAGAACGGCGACAAAATCCCGGTGTCGCCCGGGTCCTGATCGCACAAAAGTCCGATGAAATATCCCTGCTTCAAACGGCGGAGCATATCGCGCACGCCCGTTTTATATTCGATCGTCTGCCCCGGCATCGAGCGATATTCGGTGATAAATTTATCGAATTCTTCGTTTTTCTGTTTCATCGCGACGGATAAAAGCGGGATGCCGTAGAGCGCCAGCGCCGCTCCTTCGAGCTCCCAGTTTCCGCAATGCGTCGCGGCCAGGATGCAGCCCTTCCCCGTTTCCTTCACCGCTTCCAATTTTTCGATGCCGCGGATCGTGACCGTTTCCGAAATATTATCCTTCGTCAAAAGCGGATAGCGAAACATCATGACCGCCATCGGCCCGAAACGCATGGCCGATTCTTTGGCGATGCGCCGCGCTTCTTCCTCCGTCTTCGCAATTCCCGTCCGAAGTACATTGGAAACTGCGAGCCGTTTTCTTTTGCCCGGCACGCACATCCAGACAAATGCGCCGAGACGTTTCCCGAATTTTTCCGCGCCCTCCGGCGACAGCCCGCAGCAATGACGGCTCAGCAATTTCAATAAACGATACGTTCCCTTCATTTGTTTCCCCGCAAAAAAATACGCTCCCGTAACGGAGAGCGAAATGACCGATACTTTTCATTATTATAAAATACAATCCGAAAAAAATACAATCCGAAAATCATGCCGAAAAAAGAGGAAACAAATTACAGCGCGTCCGGATCTCCTTTTTTCTGCGCTTCGTAGAGCGCGAAATATTTTCCGCGGAGCGCCATCAATTCTTCGTGGCTGCCGTCTTCTGCGATTTCTCCTTTATCGAGGACGATGATGCGGTCCGCGTGGCGCACGGTTGAAAGACGATGCGCGATGATAATCGTCGTGCGATTTTCGGAAAGCGTTTCCAAAGTTTCCCGCACGCGCTCTTCCGTCTTCGTGTCGAGCGCCGACGTCGCTTCATCCAAAATGACGACGGACGGATTTTTGAGAAACACGCGTGCAATCGCGATGCGCTGCTTTTGCCCGCCGGACAGTTTCACGCCGCGCTCGCCGACGAGTGTGTCGTAGCCGCCCGGAAGCGCTTCGATAAAAGGCGCCGCCGCCGCTCTTTGCGCCGCTTCCCGTATTTCCTCTTTCGTCGCGTCCTCTCTGCCGTATGCGATATTTTCGGCGACGGAATCGGAGAAAAGAAACACATCTTGCTGCACGATGCCGATATGCCGCCGCAGCTCTTTTTGCGAAAGCCGGCGAATATCCGTGCCGCCGATCGTGATTTCTCCGCGTGTCGGATCGTAGAAACGAAGGAGGAGCGAGACAAGCGTCGATTTCCCGGCACCCGTTTCCCCGACAAACGCCGTCGTCTTTCCCGCTTCAATCGTGAAATCCAAATTTTTCAGGATGAGTCTTTCGGAATCGTAGCCGAAATCCAAATGTTTGAAACAAATATCCGCGTCGGTTTCCGGAAACGGCAGCGGCTTTTCACTATCGCGCACGGTCGGCTCCGTCGCCATCACTTCTTCGAAACGACGGAAACCCGCCACGCCGCGTTGATACGCTTCAGTCAAAAGCGTCAGGCGGAAAACCGGTTTCATAAAAATATTGACGTAGAGCAGGAAGGCAACCAAATCGGGAAATGTCAGCATATCGTTTGCAATCATGAGGCCGCCGACCAGAAGCACCGTGACGTCGATGATATTCGTGAAAAAATTCATGCCGGAGGAAAAGAGCGCGATGAGACGGGAAGAGGCACAGCGCGTCTCGCGAAGTTCATCGCTTTTTTCTTTGAAACGGAAAATTTCATAGGCCTCGCGCGTAAATGCTTTCGTGAGACGAATGCCCGAAAGACTTTCTTCCGTCCGCGCGGAGAGTTCCCCCATTTTCGCACGGTTTCTGCGGAAGGCCTTTTTCATTTTCCGATTCGTGTCGACCGTCTGAATGGATTTGATGATGAGGAGCGCGCCGATTAAAAGCGCGAGCGGCGGATTCAGCCAAAGCATGACGGAGAGCGTCCCAATCATGGTGACGGTGCAAATCAAAACGTCATTGGGCCCGCGGAATGACAATTCGGACATTTCGGAAATATCGCTCGTGATGCGCGACAAAAGCTGCCCCGTTTTTTCGTTATCGAAATACGAAAAAGACAGATTTTCGATGTGCGCAAAAATATCGCGGCGCATATCGTGCTCAATCCCTGCGCTCATGACATGTCCGTAATAGGAAACGGCGTATTGCATGGCAAAATTCACGGCATAGAGCGCAAAGAGAACGAGAGCGCCCGTCCAAAGCGCTTCGATATTTCTTTCGGGCAGCACACGATTGATCAAATCGCGCACGACGACCGGAAACAGCAAATCCATCCCCGCCGTCGCAAATGTGCCCAAAATGACCCAAAGCAGCAACATTTTATACGGCCGATAATACCGCAACATATGCCGAATCATGATTCCTCCAAATAAAAAGCCGGGAGCCGGGAGCTGGGAGCTGGGAGCTTTAGCGGTGTCGGCTTGCGCCGACGATTTTTTATAATCACTCGCTGCGCTCGCTCGCCGGCTCCGCCGGCATACAACATGAATTGTCGCCGCAGGCGACACCGATTAAAAGTCTCACAGTCTGACCGTCTGACGTCTCGTGCACAAATGTCGCACTCGGCTTCGTGCGCCTTTGCACTATGCACTATGCACTATATCCCCCAAATATGCAACCGATACGCCCCCAAAAGCGTCCCCTCCGGTGTGACGGCCGGCACTTCGATGCCTGCCATGGTTTTTCCGTCCGCGGAAACGGCGATATTCTGCACGGGGCCTTTCGTGTGAACACTCTTCAGCACCTGTCCCGTTTTGGCGTCAAGCGCCGTCGCGCCGTGCACGGCGTAATTATGCGTGCGGACATTGCGCCCGACGGCCAAGGCGATTGTGTCGGCGGCGAAAACCGTTTCCTCGATTTCCCCCTCCGATTGATATTTCCACAAAAACGTCCCATCGGTATCGAAAACGAAAATCGAATTGCTCGAAGGATGCACGACGGGCGCCGGCATTTGCCAATTATCGCGCGCAAACGTATTGATCGTGCCGAAAAGAATGTTTCCGTCCGGCAGCACATACGCATCGCGTCCGGACGCATTAATCCAAAGACCGCCCGCCTCCAGCGGCCCCGACACTTTGCGCTGCCACAGCAAATTCGCGTCGCGATTGAAAACGAATCCGCGCCCGTCCGAAGACGTCATGACGAAAAGTTTCCCGTCCGGCGAAAAATTCGGCCCGTTACGGAAAACGGCCGCTTCGAAATGTTCGACGGTCGGCACGCGCGCAATTGCGATTTCTTCGCCCGTCTTCGCATCGAGCACATACGCATGCCCGCTGTAACGAATCGTTTTCGCATTTTCGTAATTGGACGTCCCGAACGCCATCCGCCCGCCGGCCGTGCTGTTCCACGTGACCCAGGCGTCCATATTTTCCTCTTTCGGATACCGCCACATTTCTTCGCCCTTCGAATTAAACGCGATAATGCGGCTGATATACGTGCGGTATTGATCGGCGGAAACGGAATAACGGTAGAAAACGGCGTACACGTTTCCTTCTTCATCGACATCCGTATGCACGGGCGCCGGCTCCGAACGAAGCGACGCATCGCGGCCGATCACGCTCGCGCCGGCAAATTTCCAAACAATATCCCCCGTCTTCGTATCGACGGCGTACAAAAAACCGTCGGGACTTTTTTCGCCGATGTACGCGACTTTTCCGTCCGGCGAAAGGGACACGGATTGGATTTTTCCCGTGCCCAAAGAATGCATCCACAGTTCGCGGCCGTCTTTGGAAATATGAAACAATTCGCCGCGTTCGGTGCCGACGAGCCAACCGGCATCATAGGAAAGATAGCGCACGACGCCCCCGGGGAATCCCATGCGATCGTAATTCGCGCCGGCCAAATCGCCGAGCGATACCGTGATTCCTTCCTCTTCGGCCGTTTTTTGGAAAATCATCCAAGGCGTCTTATCGGACGTGAGCCAAAAGAGAAGCGCCCAGGAAATGCCGAAGAGCAAAAAGACGAGAAGTTTCTTCATCTGTTTCATAAATATAATTTCGTCCAATCATACACAAAACGAAAAGCACCGATGTAAAGGCCGCTCCCTGCGAGCGCGTACAGAATTTTTCCGGCGCCGGCGAAAACGGTGAAAAGAAGAAACAGGAAACAAACGCATTTTTCGCGCGGATTCCAGGGCTCGGCGCGTTTCCCTTCCGCTAAAAAGAGACCGCGGGAAACGACGGAAAGCGCGAGTGTCTGCGAGCGGCGAAGGCAGCGCGCCAAAAGCGGCTTTATCATGTATGGCAAATAGCGAATGCTGCCGCTGCGCCCGGAATCGCTGCCGCTCCGAAGACGCAGCGCCACCAAAACTTCGCCGGCTTCCGACGCGAGAACGGGAAAGAAACGAATGGCCGTCACGAGCATGAAAGCGGCCTGCGGAGATAAATGCCATGCGGTGAGCCCGCGGAGAAGCTGCCTGGGATCGCTCGTCCAGCAGAGGAGAAGCCCGACGGAAAGGAGCGCGGCCGAGCGCATGCCCTGCACGGCGCCGTAAATGATACCTTCCCGATAAATATAAAGTCCGTCCGTCAAAGCGCCGAAAATGGGAAACGACGGAGAAATGAGCGTCACGATGGGCGTTTTCGGATTTTGCGCAAAGAAGAGAGCCTGGCTGGCGACGGAGCCCCAAAGCGCGAGCATGATGAAAACGAAAAGCGCGCGCCATTTATAAACGGGCGTCCCCGCCGCGGCGTGAATGCCGACGGAAATCGTGAAAAGCACGAAAAGCGTCCGCGGATTATCCGTCAAAATCATGAAGACGGCGAAAAGAAACAGGAACGACAATTTCGTCCGTCCGTCCAATCGGGAGAACCAAGATTCTTTCCCGGCGCCTTCCCACAGCAATCTAAATGACATGACGCATCACCTCCCCGATTGTGACACAGGGTGAAATCGAAAGTTTCTCGGAAAGCGCGAGCATCGGCGGCACCGTGAGCCCGCTCGTTTCCAAAAGCGTACGATTCGAAAGAATTTCATGCGGCGCGCCGTCCGCCGAAATCCGGCCGCCTTCCATGAGAAGAATGCGATCGGCGATATCGGCCGCCATTTCCGTATCGTGCGTAATCATTAAAATCGTGCGCCCGGAAGCGGCCGCCGCCTGCAAGAGGCGCTTGAGCTCCGCTAAGCTGTCGCGATCCTGTCCCGTCGTCGGCTCGTCGAGCAAAAAGAGCGTTTGCTTTTTCCGCGCCAAAATCGCGCCGAATACCGTACGAAGACGCTGGCCTTTGGAAAGTGCGAGCGGAAAATCGCGGCGATAAGCCGAAAGATGAAGTGTTTCCAATAAATCGACGAGTTCCGCCTCGGACACATGCGATTCATGAAACGTCAGTTCTTCTTCGACCGTATCGGCGAGAAGCATCAGGTCGGCTTCCTGCCGCATGTAACCGATGCTGCCGAGGCGGCGCGAGAGCGGTTTTCCTTCGAGGAGAATGTCACCGGAATCGGGCTCGGTAAGGCCGGCCAGCACATTCATGAGCGTCGATTTCCCGGCGCCGTTTTCTCCCATAACGGCCGTAATCGTCCCGCGCGCGAGTGTAAAGGAAATATCGTGCAGCGTTTCCGCCTCCGCACCGGGATACGTGTATCGTAAATTTTTACAAACGAGGAAATCGGGCTGTTTTTGCACCGTTTCCTCCGAAATTTCCGGAATTTCTTTTGAAAGTTGTTTCGTTTCTTTGATTTGCGCCGCGGTGATATCAATATCGGACGAAAGGACCGGAAGGCCGAGCGCGCGGCCGAGGCGCACGGTCTGCGGTTCGCGAAGTCCGTACGTTTCCGAATCGCCGATGATGCTCCACGCCTCTTCCGTCGGCCCGTCATACGCGATTTCCCCTTCGCTCATCACGAGGAGCCTGGGGAAACTTTTCGCGAGTTCGTTCACGCGATGCTCTGCGACCAAAATCGTCATGCCGTCTTCCCGATTGAGCGTGCGAAGGAGCGCCAAAAAATCACGCACACCGGCCGGATTCATTTGCGAAACCGGTTCATCCAAAATGAGAAGTTTCGGATGCGTCACGAGGACGGAAGCGAGCGCAAGACGCTGTCGCTGCCCGCCGGAAAGGGCGTGAATACTTCTCGTCTCAAATCCGGAAAGTCCCGTCTTTTCGAGCGCAATCTTCACTTCGCGCGCGACCGTTTCCGGCGATTCCCCGCGATTTTCGAGCGCAAATCCCACTTCGTCCGCGACCGTCATCGCAAAAAGCTGATCGTCGGGCGTCTGATACAC
>CAVJQK010000047.1:0-1788 GCA_963651795.1 Erysipelotrichaceae bacterium
GGAAGGGGCTGTGATAAAATGCTTGCGCATTTTGTCACAGCCCTTTTGCGTATCATTGCGAGAATGCAGGGAGCCGGGAGCATGGAGCATGGAGCTTTTAATCGGTGTCGCTTCGCGACAATTTATGTTGTAATCGGCGCAAAGCGCCTCGCCGCCGAAGGCGGCAAGCGAGCGTAGCGAGCGAATAAAATAATGCCGCGCAGCGCACCTTTAAAGCTCCCAGCTCCCGGCTCCTAGCTCCCAGCAACAGCACAAATGTCGCACCGAACTAAAGCATCTCCAATGACGCACTTTCTTTCACTATGTGCTATAATAAAGTAAATTTTCCGGGAATTGAGTGAGGAGGAATCGATGAGTGTCAATCAAAGACTGGTGAATCCGCTGACGGATCAATTGTTCGACGCCATTCTTTCGCTTTCGACGCGCGAGGAATGCTACGAATTTTTCGAAGATATTTGCACGATCAATGAGCTGCGCGATATTTCCCAGCGTCTCGAAGTGGCGAGAATGCTGCGGGACGGCGCGAAATACGATCGCATCGAAGCGGAAACGGGCGCCAGCACGGCGACGATTTCGCGCGTGAAACGCTGCCTCAAATACGGCGCGGACGGATATCTTCACGTATTGGATAAATTGGAGAAGAAAGCCGAAGAAAATGGATGAACTTATCATGAGTCATGCGGGATTCAAAGCGTATGACATTCGCGGGGTGATTCCCGAAGAAATGAATGAAGATTTGGCGTACCGCGTCGGGCGTGCGTATGCGGAAATATATCACCCGAAGCGCGTCGCCTTGGGGCGCGATATGCGTCTTTCGTCCGAAGCGATAGCGGCGGCCGTCGCGCAAGGCCTCATGGACGGCGGCGCGGACGTCGTCGATATCGGGCTTTGCGGCACGGAAATGATGTATTTCGCGACATTTTATTACAAAATGGACGGCGGCGTCATGGTGACGGCGAGCCACAATCCGTCGAATCACAACGGTCTAAAATTGGTGCGCGAAGGCGGCATCCCGATCGGGGAAGATTCGGGTTTAAAAGACATTGAGCGCCTCGCCTTTTCCGGTGATTTTACGGAAACGGAGGCGCACGGAAGCGTTTCCGAAAAAGACATCATCGAGGATTATATTTCCCATATCCTCACGTATTGCGATGTGTCCGCGTTGAAACCTTTGAAAATCGTCGCCAATGCGGGAAACGGCTGCGCGGGCATCGCGTTTCATCCTCTTGCGAAAAAATTGCCGTTCGAATTCATCGAAATGAATATGGAGCCGGACGGCACGTTCCCGAACGGCGTCCCGAATCCGATGCTGCATGAAAATCGCGCGCCGACGATCGAAAAAGTCTTGGAAACGGGCGCCGATATGGGCATTGCCTGGGACGGCGATTTCGACCGCTGTTTCTTCATCGACGAAAAAGGCCATTTCGTGGAAGGGTATTACATGGTCGGGCTCTTGGCCGGGAATATATTGAAAAAGCACCCCGGCGAGACGATTGTCCACGATCCGAGATGCTATTGGAATACGGAAGAAATTGTGGGGGATAGCGGCCGCACGCAGATTTCCAAGGGCGGGCATGCTTTCATGAAGGAGACGATGCGGCGCGTCGGCGCGATTTACGGCGCGGAAATGAGCGCGCATCATTTCTTCCGCGAATTTTCCTATTGCGACAGCGGTATGATTCCCTGGCTCATCGTAGCGGAAATCATCGGCCGCACCGGAAAACCGCTCTCACAGCTCGTGGCGGAAATGGAAGCCGCATATCCCTGCAGCGGCGAAATCAATCTGCC
>CAVJQK010000047.1:1798-8570 GCA_963651795.1 Erysipelotrichaceae bacterium
GATTTCGGAAACTGGCATTTCAATCTGCGTCCGTCCAATACGGAGCCGCTCATTCGTTTCAATATGGAAACGCGCGGCGATACGGCGCTTTTGGAAGAGAAGACGAAGGAAATCGTCGATTTCGTGAAATCCGTTTCCTAATTCGTTTCATCCGTTTCGGAAACGCAAAGAGGCGCCAGCGTTTTGAGTGCGATGCGGCGCATGATGTCGTACCCGGCCGCATTGGGATGGACGCCGTCGGAAAGATAGGTATCGACCGCCGGGAATTCTTTGTGGAAATCAATGAGCGGGACGGAGAGATCGGAAGCGAGCGCACGAAGAAATTCGGCGTAGTTTCCGATTTCTTCTAAGTTTTTCTCAAAAGCCCATGGCGCCTGCCAGCCGTGGAAGACGGAGGCCTGCGTCGTGCCGAGCGGCGTCGCCAAAATGAGGGGAACGCGGGCGGAAAGGCTTCGGATATCGCGCTCGGCCGCGGTGAGCAGTGCATCGTAGCGGATGCCGCACAGAATATCGTTCGTGCCGCCGGAAAGAAGAAGCGCTTCATCTTCGGCGGGGTAACCGGCGATGACGGAGGCTTCGGCGCAAATGTCCCGAAAGAGCGCGCCGCATGCGCCGTGATTGTAGAAACGCACGGCGGGAAGGTTTTTCGCAAGTCCGGCGATCCAGCCTTCGGAAGGCGCGGCGCCGAATCCGGCGGTGAGGCTGTCGCCGTAGCATTGGACGGAAGAGTATTTCATAGAGACGGGTTCCTTTTGTGAAACATTGGGATGATAGTGCAAAGTGCATAGTGCATAGTGCAAAGTGCAAAGTGCAAAGTGCAAAGTGCAAAGTGCATAGGCGTGCTCGGCATTGTGCAATGCCGACGGCTTACGGCTTACGGCTGACGGCTTTTAATCGGAGCGCTGCGCGGCATTTTTGTAATCGCTCGCTGCGCTCGCTCGCCGGCTTCGCCGGCATAAAACAGGATATGCGCGAAGCGCATCCTGACCTCATGCCTCATGCCCCATGCCTCATGCCTCATGCCTCATGCCTGTTTCTCACATTTTATCATGAAACACTTTCCCCATAGTGGAAAAAAGATTAATATGTGGTAAAATAATCACGAATATTATAAAGCGACAGAGTTTCTGCAAAAGCGACAGAGTTTCTGCCTATCGTAGGAGGAATGAGAATGAACAGACAACTTTCGATGGAATTTGCCCGCGTGACGGAGCAGGCGGCGTGGCGTTGTGCCCGGCTTATCGGAAAAGGCGATAAGGAAGGCGCCGATCAGCTCGCGGTCGACGGGATGCATGCGGAATTCGCGAAGACGCCGATTTCCGGCACCGTCGTTATCGGCGAAGGGGAAATGGACGAAGCGCCGATGCTCTATATCGGCGAAAAAGTCGGCATGGGCGGCGAAGAAGTGGATATTGCCGTCGATCCGCTGGAAGGGACGAATTTGGTTGCCAAGGGTCAATACGGCGCCATTGCGGTGCTTGCGATTGCGCCGAAGGGCTGCCTCCTCCATGCGCCGGATATGTATATGGAAAAATTGTGCGTCGGTCCGGCGGGGAAAGGTCGCATCGATATCAATAAATCCGTCACGGAAAATCTGAAAGCTCTCGCCGAAGGGATGAAGTGCGATGTTTCCGATCTCACGGTCGTCGTGCTGGATCGTCCGCGTCATGAAAAAATCATTCGCGAATGCCGGGAAGCGGGCGCGCGCATCCGTCTCATTACGGACGGCGATGTGGCACCGGCGGTGGAATGCGGCATCGAAGGCAGCGGCATTCATATGGTCATCGGTTCCGGCGGCGCTCCGGAAGGCGTCCTGGCGGCGGTCGGGCTGAAATGCCTGGGCGGCGACATGCAGGCGCGCCTCCTTCCGCAAAATGAAGAAGAAGTCAAACGCATGCATGAAATGGGCATCGACGATCCGAACCGCGTCCTCACGATGGAAGATTTGGTTTCCGGCGATGATTGCATTTTCTCCTCGACGGCTGTCACCGACGGAAACATGATGCGCGGCGTGCAATTTTTCGAAAACGGTTGCCGCACGCACACGATGCTTCTCCGCTACAAGACGGGCACCGTCCGTTTCCTCGATACGATTCATCGTTTCGGCGAAGAAAAAAATCCGGTCAAGTTGTAAAATTGATCGGAAACATGATACAATGACAGGGAGCCCGAGCGGCTTCCTGTTTTTTATCAATACAATCATTACTATATACGGAGAAACGGAATGCTGAAAGAAATTTTCGATTGGATTTATTCGATTGTGGTGGCGCTTTTCCTGGCGATGCTCATTCATATTTTCCTTTTCGTCCCGACGAAGGTGGCCGGCGAATCGATGATGCCGACGCTGGAAAACGGACAATATCTCCTCGTTTCCAAAATTTCACACGTCTTGCGGCAAATGCCCGATTACGGCGATATCGTCATTATCGACAGCCGCACGCGCCGCGAGCGGACGTGGATCGACGATTTGACGGAACCGGCGAATAATTACATTGCTCTTTTCGATAAGAGCCGCGCGGATCATCATGTGTGGGTGAAGCGCGTCATCGGCCGCGAAGGCGATGTGCTGGAATTTAAGAACGGCGGCGTCGTCAGAAACGGACAGGCGCTGGAGGAAACGTATACCAATGGGCCGATGGAATTTTCGGTCGATGAACCGTACACGGTGCCGGCGGGCTGCGTCTTCGTCATGGGGGATAACAGAAACCACAGCAGCGACAGTCGTTTCATAGGCCCGGTCCCGACGGATCATGTACTGGGGCGCGTCGTATTCGAATTTTGACGGCGGCGAGGGATGGCATTTCGGCAAGAGGAAGCCCGATTTTCCTCTTGCTTTTTTTATGTCCAACCTTTATAATGTCTATCACATGGCCGGTTAGTCAAACGGTTAAGACGCTGCGTTCTCAGCGCAGAGAGTATGGGTTCGAATCCCATACCGGTCACCAAATAAAAGAGTCGTGAGTTATTTTTTGCTCACGATTCTTTTTTTTGCTGTGAGGTAATGGGCATGGGGAATGGGGAATGGGAATTGGGCGTGCATGGTTGTGGGAGACAATCGCGAGAAAGACATGAGACGGTCAGACGTGAGACATGAGACTTTGATTTGTGTCGCCTACAGCGAAGATTTTATCATAGGCCGCCTTCGGCGGTGAGGCGCTTTGCGCCGATTATAAAAAATGCCGCGCAGCGTTCCTTTAAAGTCTGACAGTCTGATAGTCTGATAGTCTCATGTCTTGACTTCAAATGTCGCACAAAGCATATTTCCTATATTGACATCTATATTTCTCGGTGGTAAAATCATCTCAATAACAGATGAGCTCGATGAGCGGGAGGAGTAATCCTGCAAGGCACAGCGAAGAGAGCCGGCGACGATGGGAATCCGGTGTGTGTCTGCTTGATGAATGGGCCCGTGAGAGGCAGCCCGATCCGGTTTCCGGGGTAGGCGCTGACGGTCACTTTCGCCGTTATCGGAAAGCGTGTACTATCATGTACATTGAGCCGGGTTTCTTCATAGAAACCAATGAGGGTGGCACCGCGGATTTTACCTTTCGTCCCTTGCAATAGAAGTTGCAAGTGCGAAAGGTTTTTTGTTTGTCAGAGTTGTTGTTCCGAAAGAAAGGATGAAACGTATGGAACAGGTCAAAGATGTGGCACAGTTGGTCTTCACAAAAGCGAGAGGGGGAAAATATCGCTGGCTGACGGTGTCGACATTGATGCTGGCCATCGGTATGATTTTGCATTTGGTGTCCCCGTCCGTCATGGGTTTTACGCCGAACTGGGTCATCGCGACGTACTGCGTGGCGATACTTCTCACGAAACCGTCGTATCGCCAGTGTCTGGGGATTTGCATGGTGGCGGCGCTCATGGAGGTCTTCACGTCGAAATCGGCATTCCCGTACGGGGATTTCGCCAGTGAATTTGCCGGCGCCTTCGTCGCGGGGTTCTTCGCACACAGCGTCCCGCCGATTAAGATCGGGAAATTTTCCCTTCGGCCGACGCTCGCCGGTTTCGTCACGACGCTTGTCTCCGGCGCGATTTTCACATTCATTTTGATGCTGGTGACGGGAATTCCGCTTCCGATTTATCTCTACGGCATTCTGCCGGCCGTGACGCTGGTCGCCGTCGGAAACGGCATCATCGCTCCGTTCCTGTATTTCCCGGCGCTTCGCCTTTTCAAATCCATGCACTACATGGCCGAATCCGAAGAACCGGACAGCGATCATTCGAATTTGATTTTGAAACAGGAGCAAGACGGCATCGTTTCCGTCGAGCATCTGACGTATACGTATCCGTTCTCCGAAAAACCGGTGCTCTCCGACGTGAATCTTTCGGTGCAGAAAGGCGATTTCGTCGTCTTGACGGGCTCGAACGGCGCCGGGAAAACGACGCTTTTGATGTCGATGATCGGCGCGATTCCGCATTATTACGGCGGCACGATGCGCGGCATGGTCTTCACCGACGGGCATGCGACGACGCAGACGAATATTTCAGATCTCGCTTCTTCCATCGGCGTCATTTTGGCCGATTACGGCGCGCAGATCGTCACGATGACGGTCGGCGAAGAAATGGCATTCACGCTCGAAAATCACGGGTTTGCTCCGGAAGAAATCAGGAAACGCTCCAAAGAGGCGCTTTCCATGGTGCATCTGGACGGGCTTGAAGAGAGAAAAGTCACGAAACTTTCCGGCGGGCAGCGCCAACGTCTTGCGATAGCGGCCGTTTTGGCCGAAGAGCCGAAAGTTCTCGTCTTCGATGAACCGACATCGGCGCTTGACCCCGAAGGCGTCCGCGAATTCTACGAATTGGTCGGCAGCCTCAATCGCGAGTACGGCCTCACGGTCATCGTCGCCGAGCATCACCTCGAAGCGGTGCTCCCGTATGCGAAAAAATTCGTCCTCATCGACGAAGGAAAAATCATCAGCGAAGGCAGTCCGGAGACCGTCATGCGCTGCATGTACGAACATCACATTTACGAAGAAGCCGTGCCGGATCTCTTCCGCGCCGAGCTTGATTTGGAAAAAGACGGCGTCCGTTTCCCGCGTTCCTTCCTCAATATGGATGACGCAATGGCGTCCGTCGCACTCACGGTCGGAAAGGGGGCCAACTGATGCTGGAAATGAAACATGTGTCGTTCCGCTACGGAGAGGACGGCCCGGAAATTTTAAACGATGTATCGCTCACATTCGGAAAGGGCGAATTTGTAGCGCTGACCGGCAGAAACGGCAGCGGCAAGACGACGGTTACCCGCCTTTTGACGGGACTCGAGACGCCGACGGCGGGGCAGATTTTCTTCGACGGCAAAGATGTCACGAAAGAAAGCGCGGCGTATCGCTCCGGTTTCATCGGCTACGTCTTCCAGCAGCCGGATCGCCAAATGTTCATGCAAACGGTGCGCGAAGAAGTCGGTTTCGGTCCGTTTCAAAGAGGGAAACGGGGCGCCGAACTCGATGAAATCGTAAACGAGGCCATGGAAGCGGCCGACATCACGGCGCTGGCCGATGAATATCCGCGTACGCTCTCCCGCGGCGACCAGCAGCGCTGCGCCATTGCGTCGGCTCTCGCGATGAATACGGAATATCTCGTTTTGGACGAACCGACGAGCGGGCAGGACGGGCGCGAAAAGAAACGTCTCTGCGCTCTCATGAATCGCCTCCGCGACCGCGGCATCACGATTCTTCTCGTCACGCACGATATGGATATCGTAGCGGGGCAGGCGAGCCGCGTCCTCGTCCTGGCCGGGAAACAAATCGCATTCGACGGCGAGCCCGAAGAACTTTTCTCCCACGGCGCGCGTCCCGAAGATTGGGGACTTGCGGCACCGACGGCGGTAAAGCTGGGTGAAGCGCTTCCGGGCGCTCCCTATTGCAAAGATATGGAAACATTTTGCGCGATGTACAGAAAGGCGGCGATGGGAAAATGATGGGGAAACTGGTACCGATTACGAAAATCATTTTGACGGTGGGCAGTGCCTTCTGGGCGCTCGTGCTCCATCGCCCCGATTCCTTGGCCGTCCTCATGTGCGTCGAACTTTTGATCCTCATCGCGGCGGGGCTCCTGTTTCAAAACATCAAAACGGTGCTGACACTCGGCGTATTTGCCGTGATGCTCGGCGTCGTCGAATACCTGGGCGGCGGCACGCCGGAAATGTGTGAAGTCGCGGCGCTTCGCATGATGAATATGACGCTCCTCTTCATTTATCTTCTCGGCACGACGCGTCTCCAAGATCTCACGGCGACGATGGTGCGCCAAATGCATGTGCCCTATGAATACGCGTTCATGTTCACCGCGGGACTTCGTTTCGTCCCGGATTTCCTCGAAGAAAATCGCGCGGTCGCCGAAGCACAGGCGTGCCGGGGACTGGCTCTCGAAGGAAACTTTTTCAAAAAAGTGCATCGCTACATGTCCATCGTCCGCCCGCTGATGCTCCGATCTCTCGGCCGCAGCGAAACGATGGCGCTTTCCCTGGAGCTCCGCGGCTTCGGCAGCAAGAACCGCACCTTCCTGGACAGCGTATCCCCCAAAGCGGCGGATTACCTTTTCATGCTCGTCGCGGCCGGCGTCACCGTCTTCGTCATCTACGGCCGCCTCGCCATGGGACTGTAAAAAAGAATATAAACAACAGAAAACGGCGGTTTCCGAAAGAAACCAGCCGTTTTTGTCGTAGAAGCTGCAAATAAAATGCCGCGCATCGCACCTGCGAAAGCCTTCCTTTGAGGTGACCTTCCGGTGGACGGTCGCCGGTGCCCCGAAGGGGCGGAAGATAGAGTGGCTC
>CAVJQK010000048.1:0-8513 GCA_963651795.1 Erysipelotrichaceae bacterium
GCCTGACCCCTCAGTCAGTCACTTCGTGCCTGACAGCTCCCCTTTCAGGGGAGCCGAGACGCGTTTGGCTAAGCGCCACAAAAAAATTGCACTCGGGAGCGCCCCCTGTAGGCGCGATAACGGACTTTGGTCTCCATACTTACAGTGCCTGCGTTCTAAGCTGCGCGTCGTGAGATTGCCCGACCGTTATAAATTTGCCGATGCCGCGTGTATCGCGCGGCAGGCGCAGCGGAATTCCTACGCAAACACTGTTTGCACAAGAATCATGTACGCTCCCGTCCCCACCACCATACTCAGCATAAAATTTCGAAATTTAAGATGCACAAGCACTGTGGCGGCGATCGCGAGCAGCTCCGGCGCGCCGTAGTTTCCACCTGTCCAATTCACATTTTTCAAACAATACATCACGAGGAGCGCAAAGATGGCGGCGGGGAGCGCTTTCCCCAGATAGCGGATGTAGGGCGGCAAATCTTTTCCCGGCCGGAAGATGAGGAAGGGGAGGAAACGAGTCGTCATCGTCGCGGCGGCGCAAATCGCAATCGTCATGAGTTCTTGCGGAAATGTCATTCGTACTCACCCGCTTTCGCAATTGGCCGGCGCAGCAGTGTCAGTGCGCCCAAAATGAGCGTCATCGCCGGCAGCATGAAACGTTCGGCGCCGAAGACGAACAGGGAAAGAAACGCGGCCGCAAATCCGATGATTGCGGTGATGTGTTGCGTTTCCTTCAAAACATGTTCGAGGAAAATGACGACGAACATGGCGGTCATGATGAAATCGAGGCCGCGGAGATCGAAGACGGAAAGGATGTTTCCGACGAGCCCGCCCATGAGGGAGCCGGTCACCCAATAGAAATAATTGAGGAAACTGACGAAGAGGTAAAACCATCCGCGGTCGACTCCCGCGGGAATTTTCGCGGTGTAATTCAGGGCGAATGTTTCATCGCAGAGCCAGAAGATGAGGAACGGTTTTTTCCAACCCATGTCTTTGTAAATTTCCAGCATGGAGATGCCGTAGAAAAGATGGCGCGCCTGCACCATGAGCGCGACGACGGCGGTCGCGACGGGGGCGAAGGGGGAGAGGAGCATGGAAACGGTGACAAATTCGAGCGAGCCGCCGAAGATGATCATCGCCATGAAAAAAGGATACCAAAACGAAAAGCCGGACACGTTCATGTAGAGGCCGTAGCCGAGCCCGATGAACCAAAATCCGGCGAAGATGGGAAGGGTATAGGAAAACGCCTCGGTAAAGGCGCGTGTGACGGGAGAGTTTTTCATGGGATGTCCTTATCTGAGATTTATTTTGTGCCACATCGGCGGCGGGGCCGGGAGCTGGGAGCAGGGAGCATGGAGCTTTAAGCGGTGTCGCTTCGCGACAATCTTTTTGTAATCGACGCTAAAGCGTCTCGCCGGCTACGCCGGCAAAAGCCGCGCGCAGCGCAAGCGAGCAAAGCGAGCGATTATAAAAAAATGCCGCGCAGCGCACAAACTAAAAGCTCCCGCCTCCCGGCTCCCAGCTCCCGGCTTTCGCACAAATGTCGCACCATGCCGAGCAGGAATTTTTACGCTTCTTTCCTGTGCACGACGAGTTGCGGGTAGGGAATGTCGATGCCGGCATTGTCGAGCGCCGTTTTGACGTCGATGTAGAGCGCGTGGCGGGCATCGAAATAATCCGCGCGGTCGACGGGGACGCGCGCGTAGACGGTGATGGCCGAGTCGCCCAAATTTTGCACGTAAATTTTCACGGAGTCCGCATCGTGCACGTAGGGACTCGCGAGAAATGTTTCCTTCATAATCCGCACACAATCGGTGAGATTCGTGCCGTAGCCGACGCCGATTTCAAATTCGATGTTTCTGGTATCGAGCACGGAATAATTGACGATGACGGCGGCCGTCGCGGTGCTGTTCGGCACGACGACAATTTGGTTTCCGAGCGTCAGAAGTTCCGTGTACATGATGCGGATATTGCGCACGGTGCCGCTGTATCCGGAGACGGTGATGTAATCGCCGATGCGGTACGGATGGAAGAGCAGCACGAAAATGCCGGAGGCGACATTGCTCGCTTTATCCTTGAGTGCGAGCCCGATGCCGACGCCGAGGCCGCCCAATGTCGCCGCAAGAGTCGTCGTAGAAACACCCATCGTGCCGAGCGAGGCAAGGAACACGATCATGAGCAGCAGATAATATACGCTCTCCGTGATAAAAACAACGGCGGAATGCTCGATTTTCGAACGCAGTAAAAGGCGATGAATCACGCTCCGCACCCAGCGGCAAATCGCAAATCCGATTGCCGCAATGACGAGCGCAAAGAAAATGCTTTCTCCGCGATTCAAAAGATTATGCAAAAAATTTTCCACGACTTCCTGAGAAAAAAGAGAGGAAGCCGTCTCTGTCTTTGTATCCATATTCGCTCCTTTTTGAGAAACGGAATCAGAATAAATCCGAATGAGTGCCGGTCCGAATCATGCGAAGGATTAAATTTCCTTTTTCGACTTTATAAATTAAAAGCCAATCCGGTTCGATATGACATTCCCGCATGTTTTTATAACGGCGAGAATTGATGAGGGCATGATCTCGGTATTCCGTCGGAAGCGGAATTTCCCGACTTAACATGGAAACCGTTTCCTGCAACTTCTCCGGTCGACATCCTCGTTTTATCGCCAATTTATAATCTTTCTTAAATTGGCCGGTGAATTCGAGCTTAAGCATTCAGACTTTCCATCATTTCTTCTACGGTATCGAAGGGACCGTAGACATCCTCGCCTCTTTCGGAAGATTCCATAGCCGCATATGTAGTCGCATTCGGCTCGGATACAGCGACGTCAAACGGAATGCCGCCGTGGCGAATCATCGCTTTGGCGAAAATGGTAAAAGCGGTGGAAACGGGCATTCCCAATTCATCGCACAGACTGCTGAGTTTATCTTTCAGATTTTTGTCCATACGGACATTTAATGTTACATTATTAGTCATTTCAATCACCTCTTGCTTGCATTATAGGCTAATGTGTATACGATGTCAATCAATTGAGAGGTGTGGGAAATGTGGGAAATGGGAAATGGGGAAATGGGCGTGCTCGGCATAAAAAATGTCGCGAAGCGACACCTGCAACGCATCAACTCATCAACGCATCCGCGCATCAACGTTTTGTCTTAAACGATTTCTCTGAAATTGTTTAAAAAAGTAGAGCGCGAAACTTCCGTTTCCTCAAAAATCCCCTTATATTCCTTTTTAAGCCGTTTTATGGTATAATAAAACCGTAAAAATTCCCAAATGAAAGGAGAAAATATGGACGATATGACGAACTGGTCCGAAGGGAAAATTCTTCCTACCGGACTGGAAAAAGAAATGAAAACATCGTATATCGATTATGCGATGTCCGTCATCGTGACGCGCGCCCTCCCGGACGTCCGCGACGGTCTGAAACCGGTGCATCGCCGCATTTTGTACGCGATGCAGGAAGCCGGCATGCTGCCCGGAAAGCCGTATAAGAAATCGGCGCGTATTGTCGGCGATGTCTTGGGTAAATATCATCCGCACGGCGATACGGCCGTGTATGAATCGGCCGTGCGCATGGCGCAGGATTTCTCGACGCGTTATCCTTTGGTGGACGGTCACGGAAACTTCGGTTCCGTCGACGGCGACTCCCCGGCGGCTATGCGTTATACGGAAATGCGTATGGCGCGCATTACGTCGGAAATGCTGCGGGATCTCGATAAGGACACCGTCGATTTCATGCCGAATTACGACGGCTCTTTGCAGGAACCGGTCGTACTGCCTTCGCGCATTCCGAATCTTTTGGTCAACGGGTCGTACGGGATTGCCGTCGGCATGGCGACGAATGTACCGCCGCACAATTTGTGCGAAGTGGTGGACGCGCTCTGCCACATGATCGACAATCCGGATATTTCCGTCGACGAATTGATGCAGGATATCAAGGGCCCGGATTTCCCAACGGCCGCGCTCATCATGGGACGGAGCGGCATCGAATCGATGTATCGCACGGGCCGCGGCGGCATTACGGTGCGCGCGCGGACGGAAATCGAGGAAATGGATCGCGGCAAGAGCCGCATCGTCGTGACCGAGCTTCCCTATCAGGTGAATAAAGCCCGCCTCATTGAAACCATTGCGGATTTGTCGCGCCAGAAAGTCTTGGACGGCATCACGGCGCTCCGCGACGAATCGGACCGCGACGGTATGCGCATTGCCATCGAGCTGCGCGCGGACGTTTCCCCGCAAATCATGCTGAACAATCTGTTCAAACACACGCAAATGCAGACGACATTCGGCGCGATTCTGCTCGCTCTGGTCGACGGCCATCCGCGCATTCTCACGCTGAAACAGATTCTGTATTACTATTTGAAACATCAGGAAGAGGTCATCACCCGTCGGACCGTTTTCGAACTCGACAAAGCGAAAGCGAAAGCGCACATTTTGGAAGGCCTCCTCATCGCGCTGGATCACATCGACGAAGTCATTCACGTCATTCGCGAATCGAAGACGGATGAAATCGCGAAAGCCGCTTTGATGGAAAAATTCGCTCTTTCGGAGAAACAGGCGGTCGCCATTCTCGATATGCGTCTGCGTCGCCTCACCGGCCTCGAACGCGACAAGATCGAAGCGGATTACAAAGATGTGCGCGAACGCATCGAATATTTGGAAGATTTGCTTTCGTCCCGCGATAAAATCATGGGCGTCGTGAAAGAAGAACTTCTGGACGAAAAAGCGCGCTTCGGCGATAAACGCCGCACGGAAATCACCTTCGACGCGACGGATCTGCAGGCGACGGATCTCATTCCGGATGAACCGATGATCGTGACGCTCACCGAGCAGAATTATGTGAAACGGATGTCCACGGACACGTATCGCAAGCAGGGCAAGGGCGGCGTCGGCGTCGCGGGCATGAAGACGAAGGACGGCGATTTCGTGAAGAAACTCCTCACGACTTCGACGCACAACCGAATTCTCTTCTTCACGAATTTCGGCCGCGTCTTCCTCCTCCGCGCCATCGACATCATTCTCTCGAATACGCGCGCGGCCAAGGGCACACCGATCATCAATTTCCTGCCGAATCTTTCGGACGGCGAAAAAGTGACGGAAATGTTCGATATGGATCGTGAGGAAACGTCGAAATATCTCTTCATGATCACGCGCCGCGGTTTCGTCAAGAAGACGGAATTCTCCGCGTACGAAAATGTCCGCAAAAACGGCCTCATCGCGATTTCTCTCCGCGACGGAGATGAGCTCATTGCCGTGCGTCCGACGAATGACCACGACAATGTCATTCTCGCGACGAGAAACGGCATGGCGATTCGTTTCGATGAATCGGACGTCCGCCCGCAGGGACGCGGTGCGCAGGGCGTGACCGGTATCAAGATGAAAGCGGCGGACGATGTCGTCGTCGGTGGCACCGTCGTCGGAGACGAGCAGGAAATTTTGACCGTTTCCGAAGACGGATTTGCGAAACGAAACCGCGCCGAAGCGTATACGAGCCAGAAACGCGGCGGCATGGGCACGCGGAATTTCGGGAAAAATAAAAAAGTCGTCGGCTTGGCGACGGTGCGCGAAGAAGACGAAGTCATCGCCGTCACCGAATCCGGCCAGACGATTCGCGTCCCCGTTTCCAATGTGTCGGTCAAGAAATCGAAGAATGTCCAAGGCGTCCGCCTGATGAAACTGCCGGAAGGAGACCGCGTGGCATCCATCGCCGTTTCGCCGACGGATGAAGAAACCGAAAAAGCGGACTATCAGCCCGCGCTGCTGTAAGAAAGCAAAGCTCGCCGTAAGGCGGGCTTTTTTCTTTGCACTTTGCACTTTGCACTTTGCACTTTTCTCATATGTTAAAATGGAAAAAATGAGAAAAAAGTTAAATGCGCGGAAAGGAGGTGCGGCATGAAGGATTGGTTTCGGAGACGGAAGAAACAGTGGTGGATTTTTCTTGTCGGCGCCGCAGCGGCCGTTATTTCCTTTTACGCGTTTTGCTGGTTTCTGTCACTCGGCGCGGCGCAGATTTTCAATGCGGTCGCCGAGCATCGGCAATTGTTTCCCGGGCACGTCACCGTGGAAGAAATTTCCGCGAATTTCCTGGGCCGCGTTTCCTTTAAAAATTTAGTGTGGACGCGCGAGGATGGGACGCTTTTGGCGAAAATTCCCGAAGGATCGTTTCGTCTTCGGCTTTGGGATGTCGTGACGAGAAATATCGGGACGAAGACGTTGGCCGAGGCCGAGCTCACGGATGCCTATGTGCATCTTTTTTTGAATGATGATTTACGCCCCGTCGATTTGAAGAAATCCGAGGCCGATAAAAAAGGAAATCCAATCCGTATTCGCGGCGCCAATGCCAATCGGCATTTCGATTGTGTGATGAGGCTCAATAATTGTGAGATTGAAGTCGATACGCCGAATCGGCATTTTTCGGTGGAGCACGTCCATGCGGGCATTCGGATGAATACGAAAAAGGAGCTTCGGCTCGATTTTACTGCCGGGCCTTTTACGGGAAGCTGCGCGGCCAAGGAACTGCGTCTCAATGGGACGCTCGAAATGGATACGCCCGAGCCGCAATTTGAAATGATTGTTTTCATCGGAGATTGCAAGCCGTCGTCTTTGGGCGTCGGGGTTGATATCGCCAATCCCGTGACGCTCAATGCCCGCATTTTCGGACCTTTGGAAGAGCCGATGATGGACGGAGATTTATTTGCGGAAAAATTGGAGCTTCCGGGGATTACCTTCCAAAACGTGAAAGGCGATATCGCGTATCGCGAAGGGATTTTGAAAGCGGATCCCGTGACGGCGGAAGCGTTCGCCGGACATGTCGTGGCGGACGGTACGTTCAATTTGAATGAAAAAACGTACACGGCGCATATTTACGGCCATAATTTGGACGGCGGCATCGCGGCGCACGATAAGAAACTCGGCGTCAATGTGAATTTGAAAATGACGATTTCCGGCACGCGTGAGGGCCAGGTCATCGAGGGCATGTTCTACACCGGTGAGGGGCATTACAGTCTGTTGCCATTCAAAAATATTTTCGGCGTTTTCGACAGGAGAAGCGGTGTGCTGGCTTTCCACGATGTCGTGATTCGGCTCGCGCTGGGCGACGTGACGACGGATGCGCTCACAATTCGCAAGGGCCGCGTGGAGCTGGGCCCGATTTATCTCACGGACGCGGTGACGGGACAGGTGGAGAGAGTGCGATAGAGTGCGATAGAGTGCAGTGCCCTTTCGGGCGAGTGGCTTAGTGCGACATTTCGAAAAAGCTATGCGCCGTGCGCCGTGCGGTATGCGCTTTAGAGGTGTCGCCTGCGGCGACGATTTTGGTCTAATCGGCGCTAAAGCGCCTTGCCGCCGGAGGCGGCGAGCGAGCTATGCGAGCGATTATAAAAATGCCGCGCAGCGCACATGTTAAAGCGCACGGCGCATACCGCACGGCGCATAGCCATTGCACCAATGTGGCAGAAAGTAAATCTTACATAAGGAGTTTTTTTATGTTTCCTAAGATTGGGAATGTGGAGCTTTCGGGCTATTGCGTCTTGGCGCCGATGGCCGGGGTGAGCGATTTGGCGTATCGCGTGATTGCGCGGGAGATGGGTGCGGCGATGACGACGACGGAAATGGTGTCGTCGCGCGGGCTCCATTATCAAAACGAAAAAACGGGCGAACTTTTGAAAATCGATCCCGCGGAGCATCCGGTGGCGCTCCAGCTTTTCGGAAACAATCCGGAAATCATGGCGGAAGCGGCGAAAATCGCGGAAGCGGCCGGCGCGGACATCATCGATATCAATATGGGCTGCCCGATGCAAAAAGTCGTGAAAAACGGCGACGGCTCGGCGCTCATGAAAAACATTCCGCTCGCGGCGGACATTATCGCGGCGACGGTGCGCGCGGTAACCGTGCCTGTCACGGTGAAAATGCGCCTCGGCTGGAGCCGGGAAACGATTTGCGCGGTCGAGCTTGCCAAAGCTGCGGAAGAGGCGGGCGCGGCGGCGCTCACCGTCCACGGCAGGACGCGCGAAGATTTTTACAGCGGCACGGCCGATTGGGAAGAAATCGGGCGCGTCGTTTCCTCCGTTTCCATTCCCGTTTTCGGAAACGGCGATGTCACAGACGGCCCCTCGGCCGCGCGATTGACGGAAGAAACGGGCTGCGCGGGAGTCGCCGTCGGGCGCGCCGCGTGGGGAAATCCGTGGGTTTTTCGCGAAATCAATACGTATTTGGAAACGGGCGAAATCCTTCCGCCGCCGACGCGCGAAGAGCGCATGGCGATGGCCGCGCGGCATCTTCGCGCGCTTGTCCGCGAAAAGGGAGAATACATCGCCGTCCGTGAAATGCGCGCGCATGCGAGTCGCTACTTCCACGGCCTCTACGGTGCGACCTCCCTTCGCCGCGAGATCATGTGCGCAGAAACGGAAGCGGAATTTCTTTCGATTCTTTCGCGAAACAAATAAAATAAAACTTGCAAGGCGGCCGACGTGCCGTCTTTTTTGCGCAGTATCGTGATATAATCGGCGATTGCGCGTAGC